>NZ_JBISDG010000068.1:0-10220 GCF_044472985.1 Roseovarius salis
GCTCCGCACGGATGTCGGTTGCTCCACCTGCGCCAATCGGCGTATCAACCCAAAGGGCTCCGGTTCCGGCTGGATGAAAGTTCAGTGGCAGGTCAGAACCGATGAACATTCTCGAACTCAAAAGACATTGGATCGACGGCGAGCCGCGCCTTCAGACACGCGGGAACAGTGCGCGCATCAAGGCGGCGCACCGGCTGCCGTCGAGCGGATACGAGATGCGGATTTCTATCTGGCTGATTGCCGTCTTTCTTGCTGCGGTCACGCTGATCACGCATTACGCGCCGGAGCGCGCTGCCGCACCGGATGAAAACTTCCTTCTGGCGCAAGCGGCCTTTGTAATCATGGCGCTCTCGAACGCCTTCGACGCGCTGGTGGCAGTCGCGCGTGCCGATGTGACGGACGTGCCGCTCGAAAACCTGCGTGGTTGGCTGTTCGCGCTCTACTGGATCGGTGGTGCAATCCTCGTTCTGGAACTCGGCCTGTTCGATCTGTTCACATGGCTGGTCAATCGCGAGCACGTCACGATCATCATCGACGAAGACGATGATGAGGTCAGCGTCCGGCACAGCGTCTTTCGCTCGAAGTCTGTGGCGCGATCTGCCGTCGAAGACGTGCTGATCCTGCCCAATCACCGCAGGGGCCATGACGTGATGATCCAGCACGAAGGCGGTCTGCTCCGTGTTGCGAGTGTCTACGGCGATCTGACGCGGCCCACGCTGATCAAGCGCAGCATTGAACGCGCGCTCTACGCGCGCGGATCAATTCAGAGCGAGGCGGACTGGCGCGGACTCAGACGGAGAGAAACGGGCTAGGTCGCGCTCAATGCGGCTTTGCAGCAAGGAAATAACCCGCCTCTTTTTGCGGAAATACCGAAAAATACGGTAGAATAAAAAGAGGTGTTGGTGTGAAGAACATAGATCGGAGAGACCGATGAAATACGACACCGGTGCCAACAACACCTCAAAAATACTGGAAGCCTTTTCGGCTTCGGCGCGTCCGACCCTTACCGTCGATGTCGCCAGATATCAGGAATACCTGGACGGGGCTGACCTCACGCCGGAACAGAAGGAAGAGTTTCTGCGGGCCGTCTGGAGCATCGTGGTCACGTTCGTCGAGCTGGGCTATGGCGTCTATCCGCTGCAAGAAGCCTGTGGAAAAGATTCCGGCGGAGATGATCAAGGTCCAAAAAGTGCCGATGATCGGTTAAACTCGGATGATCCGATAAAACCAACGTAAGAACAGCCCTGACGGGCCGGAGGCGACATGACTCTGCAACAAGAAAAAGAACAGGCCATCACCAAGGCAGTCATTTACTGCCGCGTGTCGAGCACGAAGCAGACCGTGCGGGGCGACGGCCTCGGCTCGCAGGAAACCCGCTGCCGCGAGTTCGCCAAGTATAAGGGCTATGACATCGCCGAAGTCTTCGGGGACGACATGTCGGGCAGCATCACCGCGCGGCCTGGCATGACCGCGATGCTGGCCTTCTTGCGCCAGAATCGTAAGGAGCCGCATGCTGTCATCATTGATGACATCAGCCGCCTCGCGCGCGGACTTATGGCCCATTTCGAGCTGCGCATGGAGATCGAGAACGCAGGCGGCGTGTTGGTCAGCCCGTCTATTGAGTTCGGCAAGGACTCGGATTCGCAGCTTGTCGAGAACCTGCTTGCCTCTGTTTCGCAGCATCAGCGCCAGAAGAACGGCGAGCAGACCATCAACCGGATGCGCGCACGGGCGCAGAATGGCTACTGGGTGTTTCAGGCTCCTGTCGGATACCGCTATGCTCGGACCGGCGGCCACGGGAAGATTCTTGTCCGTGACGAGCCGAAAGCCTCGATCCTGCAAGAGGCCCTTGAAGGCTACGCATCGGGCCGCTTTGCAACGCAGGTGGAAGTGAAGCGCTTTCTGGAGCGCCAGCCGTCATGGCCGAAAGACCTGCCGAACGGCGAGATTCGAAATCAGCGCGTCTATGAGCTGCTGACCCGCGTGATCTATGCGGGCTATGTCGAAGTCCCGAATTGGGGCGTCAGCCTTCGTGAGGGCAAGCATGAGGGGCTGATCAGCCTCGCAACCTTCGAAAAGATACAGGACAGGCTTCAAAGCACGGCCAAGGCTCCGGCGCGCAAGGATATCAGTGAAGATTTTCCGCTGCGGGGATTCGTGCTGTGCAATGATTGCGGCAAGCCGCTGACGGCCTGCTGGTCGAAGGGTAAGAACCAGAAATATCCGTACTATCTCTGCCCGACCAAGGGCTGCGAGAGTTATCGCAAGTCGATCAAGCGCGAAGCGCTCGAAGGTGAGTTCGAAGAGCTTCTGAGCCGTCTGGAGCCCTCTGGAGGGCTTTTCAGGCTCGTGAGGGCCATGTTCAAGGACGCCTGGGACATGCGCGCTGCTCAGGCTTCTGAGGCGGTCGCGGAGCTTAAAGCGAGCGTCAGGACGCTGGACAAGCAGATTGATCAGCTTCTCGACCGCATCGTCGAGACAGGCAACACATCTGTGGTCAGGGCCTACGAGAAGAAAGTTGCGAAGCTGGAGCGCGAGAAGGCGCTGGCGCAAGAAAAGCTAGCTGAAACCGGCAAGCCGAAGCATACCTTTGCGGAGTCGTTCGAACACGCCCTCCGGTTTTTGGCAAGTCCTTGGAAAATATGGAAAAATGCGGACCTGTTGGGCCGAAAGACTGTGCTGAGACTGGCATTTTCGCAGCCTCTGCCCTACTGCCGGAAAGATGGACTTCGAACACCTGATTTAGCCTTCCCATTCAAGGCTTTAGCAGGATTATCAACCCCAAAAAGTGAGATGGCGCACCTGTCAGGATTCGAACCTGAGGCCTCTGCCTTCGGAGGGCAGCGCTCTATCCAGCTGAGCTACAGGTGCACTGATGTGCCGTTTATCCGCCAAGCTCCGGTTGCACAAGCACGAAAAACTGGCTTTTTGCCCGCCTCTCCCGCGAGGCACCGGGACAATTTAAAGGGGCCGCAGGTTCAACGGAACATACGGCCCCTTCAATCTTGATACCCACTCTTCCGTTCCGGCGAGCGGGCACTCGAACTTACATCGGGTTGCCGTACTTGTCGTAGACAGGCTCGGGCACGACGACCGGCGCGGGCTCTTCCTGCTGCTGTTGTTGCGCACAGGCGGTTGCACCGAGTCCGATTGCCAGCAGAGTGATAAGCTTGATCGCTTTCATTGAGGCAGCTCCTTTCGCGTTAAACACGGTGGATAAAACAACGGATCATCCGGTTTGTCGACCCGATTTTCACGATTGCGCGAGGAAAAACCGCCTCTTGCCGCAAGAGTTTTCAGGGTGTTGCCGAGTTATCGCACCTCGGCGCCGACATGGCCCTTGCCGGCCCCCGCATCCGTGAATCAGGAGAAAAGCTCGTGCGCCAGTTCCAGCGCCTCGACCAGCGAGTCGACCTCGTCCTCGGTGTTGTAGAGGCCGAAAGACGCCCGGCACGTCGCCGTCACGCCAAGGTGATCCATCAGCGGCGCGGCGCAGTGATGGCCCGCGCGAACGGCCACACCCTTCTTGTCGAGTATGGTGGACACGTCATGCGGGTGCGCCGCCCCGTCCAGCGTAAAGGAAAAGATCGCGGCCTTGTCCGGCGTCGTACCCTGAAGGTGCAGCCAGTTGAGCCCGGTCAGCCGGTCCCGGGCATAGTCGCGGACCTGTTCCTCGCGCGCGGCGACATTGTCCATGCCAAGCCCCATGAGATACTCCAGCGCGGCGCCCAGCCCGATGGCCTGCACGATACCCGGCGTTCCCGCCTCGAACTTCATCGGCGGGTCGGCATAGGTGACCGTGTCCTTGCTGACCTCGCGGATCATCTCGCCCCCGCCGATGAAGGGGCGCATTTCCGCCAGACGCTCGCTGTTGACGAAAACCGCGCCCGAACCGGAAGGTCCGTACAGCTTGTGCCCCGTGATGACGTAGAAATCACAGCCCATGTCATCGAGATTGACCGGCATGTGCACCGCCGCCTGGCTGCCATCGACCAGAACGGGCACACCCTTTGCATGCGCGGCCTCGCAGATCGCTTTCACGTTCACCTTCGTGCCCAGCACGTTCGACAGCTGCGAGACCGCAACCAGCTTGGTCCGGGGGCCGATCGCATCGATCAGCTTCTCCTCGTCCAGCCGCCCGTCCGGCTCGGTATCCACCCAGCTCAGCCGAACCCCCTGGCGTTCGCGCAGGAAGTGCCACGGCACGATGTTGGAATGATGTTCCATCACCGACAGGACGATCTCGTCGCCTGACTCCATCCGCGGCATGGCCCAGCCATAGGCGATCATGTTGATGCCCTCGGTGGTGCCCGAGTTGAGGATGATCTGACGTTCGTCGGCGACGCCCAGGAACCGCGCCACCGTGCCGCGCACCGCCTCGTACTTCTCCGTCGCGATGTTCGACAGTGTGTGCAGGCCGCGATGCACGTTGGCGTATTCGTGCGAATAGGCGGTCATGATGGCGTCGAGCACCGCCTGCGGCTTTTGCGCCGAGGCGCCGTTGTCGAGATAGACCAGCGGCCTGCCATTCACCTCGCGGCGCAGGATCGGGAAATCGGCCCGGATCTTTTGCACGTCCAGCATCTCAGCCTCCTCTCGTCACAAGACCGTTCACCAGCGCCGACAGCATCGTCATGATGATCGAAACCGCCACGACGGACAGAAAACACACGCCCAGAGCCTTGAACATGTTGTTGAAACGGCCCGCCGCGTCGACGAGACCGATTGTCGCCCATATGCCCCAGAAGAACGCGACCAGCAGCAACAGCCCCGCGATCATCGGCAGCAGGACACCGACCAAGAACAGGCCGACCGCCAGTACGACCGACACGACCTGCAACCAGATCAAGACGGCCAGCATGTCCTCCAGCGCGCCTTCGCCGCCCAGCATCCGGCCCGTCCCGTGAAGCACGAAAACCGACACAAGCGCCTGGCCCCAGTTGAGCAGCGCGAACAGCAGCGGCGCGCGATAGGCCGGCGACATGCGCAGCAATTCGCCCATCTCGTCCGGCGGCAATCCCACGGCGTGCAACAGCCCCGACACCATCAGCGACAGCACCACCGATATCAGCATCAGGGCTATCCACAGCCCCTGCGCGGGCCACCGCAGCGCGATGACGTCCGATCCGGCCTGCCGCGGGTCCGTCACGGTGGTGCGCAGAAGCGCGATGAAGCGCTCCCAGCTCATGCCCGCCCCCACCCGGCCTCGCGCAGGTTGGACACCCAGAACCAAAGGAACACCGCCAGCCACGCCGCCCCGACAACGGTCAACGCCACCCCCTGACCCATGAACCCCGCGACCATACCATGCAGCAGGATCAGCGGGGATGCCGCGAGATACGCCCAGAACAGCGCCAGCCGCGCGCCGTAGGCGCTCGTCCCACCGCCTGCCGCGCGGCAGACGAGATGGCTGATAAAGGCCAGCAGGTAGAAAGCCAGAGGCGCGATGAACAGCCACGCGAAAAGCGCCCCACCCATCAGCGGGTTCAGCGCCTGCTCTGTCAGGTGCGCCTCGCGGGCCAGTCTCGGCCATTGGCCGATGAACGTGACCGTGCAACCCGCCATCAGGATCGCCAGCGCGCGACCCTCGCTGCCGCCCATCGACAGCAAGCGCCGCATCACTTGGCGCGGCCCCCGCCGGTAGGAGGCCACGATATCCGTGGTGACAGGCATCAGTCCCGCCGGCGCGCCAGCCAGGCGTCCAGCCGGCCGACAAGTTCGTCACGCAGGGTCTCGTCCTCGATTTCCTCGACCGCCTCGGCGAGGAAGGCCAGCGTCAGAAGGTCTGTCGCGATCTCCTTGGGCACACCCCGGGCACGCAGGTAGAACAACGCGTCCTCGTCGATCGCCCCGCTGGTCGAGCCGTGCGAACACGCCACGTCGTCGGCGTAGATTTCCAGTTCCGGCTTCGCGTAGAACTCGCTGTCGTCATCGAGCAGCAGCGACTGGCTGATCTGGTAGCCGTCGGTTTTTTGCGCGTCGGGTTTCACCAGGATCTTGCCCTGGAACACGCCTTCGGCCCCGTTGCGCAGCACCTTCTTGAATACCTGCCGGCTTTCGCAGTGCGCCGCGTCATGGGTCACGAAAACGGTATCGTCATGATGGAAATCGCCATCGCCGACGCAGGCGCCGGCGACATGGGCCACGGCATTTTCGCGGGTGAATTCCACCACGCACTCGTTGCGTGTCAGGCGCCCGTTGACGGTCAGCGTGAACGTCTTGAGAATGCTTTCCTCGCCCAGACGGGCAAAGATATGGGTTGCCGCCCGCCTCTCGTGATCGCGCCCCTGCGTGCGCACGTGGTGAAACGCGGCGCCGTCCGCGACGTCCACCTCCATCACCTTGTTGAACCTTGCAGCGGCCGGCCCGTTTTCCAAAAGCGTCAGCGACGCCCCTTCGTCCAGCCGGACGACATGATGCAACATCGCGTCCGATGTCTCTGATTTATGGTGATAAATCAGGTTCACCGGTTTGCTGACCCGCCCGGTGACATGGATCAGGACTCCATCCTCGGCAAAGGCGGTGTTGAGCGCCGCCAAGGGCCGCTCGACCGGCGACTGGCCGCGTTCCTCCAGCACGCCGTACACGTCACGCGCCCAATGTATGTCGGTCTGCGCGGCCTCGCTCAGCCGCTCGATGCTCAGGCCCTCGAGGCTCAGGTCATCGCTGGCGTCGGGGTCGAACACCCCGTCCACGAAAACGATCCTCAGCCGGTCCACAGCGTCGAAAGGCGGCACCTCGTCTGTTTCCAGCACAGCTGCCGCCGGCGCCTCCGCCGATACCAGCGACTCGGGGCGCGTGAACTTCCAGTACTCGTCGCGCCGCCCGGGAAGGCCCATGGCGCGCACACGTGCCAGCGCCGCTTCGCGCGCCTGCCGGGACCAGCCCGCACTCGGGGGCAGGTGCATGCCCGACAGCCGCGCCTCCGTTGCGCTCGTTTTCGCCTGCGGCAACGCCATTACGCGACCTCCCCTACCAGGTCGGTATACCCGTGCTCCTCGACCTCGAGTGCGAGCTCGGGTCCGCCCGTCTTGACGATACGACCATCTGCCATGATGTGCACAACGTCCGGCTGGATGTGGTTGAGCAGACGCTGGTAGTGCGTGATCACCAGGAAACTGCGGCCTTCCTCGCGCAGGGCGTTCACACCCTCGGACACCAGCTTCATCGCGTCCACGTCAAGGCCCGAGTCCGTTTCGTCCAGGATACACATTTTTGGTTCCAGAACAGACATTTGAAGGATCTCGTTACGCTTCTTCTCGCCGCCCGAGAACCCCACGTTGATGGGACGTTTCAACATGTCCTGGCTGATCTTGAGCGTCTTGGCCTTCTCGCGCACGAGCTTGAGGAAGTCCGCCGCGCTGATCTCGTCCTGCCCGCGCGCCTTGCGCTGCGCGTTCAGCGCCGTGCGCAGGAAGGTCATGTTGCCGACGCCTGGAATCTCGACAGGATACTGGAACGCCATGAACAGGCCCGCGGCGGCCCGCTCCTCGGGCTCCATGTCAAGCAGGTCGTGACCTTCCAGCGTGGCTGTTCCCTCGGTCACCGCATACCCCTCGCGACCGGCGAGAACGTAACTCAATGTCGACTTGCCGGACCCGTTCGGCCCCATGACGGCATGCACCTTGCCCGCCGGAACAGACAGGTCCACGCCCTTGAGGATCGACTTCTCCTCATCCTCAAGATCAACGTGCAGATTCTTGATTTCCAACATTTTATTACCTTCTCACTTGTTTCGGCAAAGGCAGTGCCCTGCCGTCATTCCTTGCCGCGCGCCCTCTGGGGCCAGCAATAGATGGGTCCATGCGCGCGGCTTGGCCGGCGGCCTGCCGGCCGGGGCCACGCACCGGCTCAGCCGACCGACCCCTCCAGGGAGATCGCGACGAGCTGTTGTGCCTCCATCGCGAATTCCATCGGCAATGCCTGCAGGACGTCCTTGCAGAACCCGTTTACCACCAGAGCCACGGCCTCTTCTTCGCCGATGCCGCGCTGGCGGCAGTAGAAAAGCTGGTCCTCGTCCACTTTCGAGGTCGTCGCCTCGTGTTCGACGCGGGACGAGTTGTTCTTGACCTCGATATACGGCACCGTGTGCGCCCCGCAGGTGTCGCCGATCA
Source organism: Roseovarius salis (assembly GCF_044472985.1). Lineage (NCBI taxonomy): Bacteria > Pseudomonadati > Pseudomonadota > Alphaproteobacteria > Rhodobacterales > Roseobacteraceae > Roseovarius > Roseovarius salis. The sequence goes on from NZ_JBISDG010000068.1 coordinate 8,115, forward strand.
GCAGGCTGTCGCACTGGGTGAAGTTGCGGCTGTTCTTGGCCTTGGGATGCATCGACACCAGACCGCGATACGTGTTCTGCGCCTTGCCCGCACTGATCCCCTTGCTGACGATCCGCGAGCGCGTGTTCTTGCCCAGGTGGATCATCTTGGTGCCGGTATCGGCCTGCTGCCAGTTGTTGGTGATCGCAATGGAATAGAACTCGCCCTGACTGTCATCCCCGCGCAGGATGCAGCTGGGATACTTCCACGTGATCGACGAGCCCGTCTCGACCTGTGTCCACGAGATCTTGGAACGATCGCCACGGCAGTCCCCCCGCTTGGTGACGAAGTTGTAGATGCCGCCCTTGCCGTCCTCGTCACCGGGGAACCAGTTCTGCACGGTGGAGTACTTGATCTCGGCATCCTCCAGCGCGACCAGCTCGACGATCGCGGCATGCAGCTGCGCCTCGTCGCGCTGCGGCGCCGTGCAGCCCTCGAGATAGCTCACATACGCGCCCTTGTCCGCGATGATCAGCGTGCGCTCGAACTGGCCCGTGTTCTCGGCGTTGATGCGGAAATAGGTGCTCAGCTCCATCGGGCAACGCACGCCCGGCGGCACGTAGACGAAGGAGCCGTCGGAAAACACCGCCGAGTTGAGCGCGGCATAGAAATGGTCGTTCTGCGGCACCACGCTGCCGAGGTACTTCTTGACCAGCTCGGGATGGGTCCTGATCGCTTCCGAGATCGAGCAGAAGATCACGCCCGCCTTCTCCAGCTCCTTCTGGAAGGTCGTGCCGACGCTGACGGAATCGAAGACCGCGTCGACGGCGACCTTGCGCTCGGGCGTACCGTCCTCGCGCGCCTCCGCCGGGGCCTGCGTCTCGGCGCCCTCGACACCGGCCAGCACCATCTGCTCCTTGAGCGGGATACCGAGTTTCTCGTACGTCTCCAGCAGCTTGGGGTCCACCTCGTCGAGCGACTTGGGCTTGGTCTCCATGCTCTTGGGCCGGGCGTAGTAGTACTGGTCCTGGAAATCGATCTGCGGGTACTCCACCATCGCCCAGTCGGGCTCTTCCATCTTCAGCCAGCGCTCATAGGCTTCCAGCCGCCAGTCGGTCATCCATTGCGGCTCCTCGTTCTTCTCCGAGATCAGGCGCACGATGTCCGCGGTCAGGCCCTTGGGTGCATACTCCGTCTCGATCTCGGTTTCCCAGCCGTGCTTGTAGGTGCCGATGTCGCGCACCGCGTCGACCGTTTCCCTGTCAACGCCTTCCTTCACACCCGTGTCGTCCAATGCCGCCATGTCAGTCTCCTTTCCGATCACGCCGCGCGGGCGCGGTGCCGTTCCCATTGGGCCGTCCAGTTCTCGGCAAAGCGCAGAACCTCCGCCTCCGTCGTCCCGGGGCCCAGAGACACGCGGATGGCGCTGGCCGCCTCGCGCGCGTCGAACCCCATTTCCTTAAGCACGCGACTTTCGCGCACCTTCCCGCTGGAGCAGGCCGATCCTGCCGACACCGCGAACCCGGCGAGGTCCATCGCCATCACCTGCGTCTCCCCCTTCCACCCCGGCGCCATCACGCACGAGGTGTTCGGCAGGCGCCGCTCCGATTTCCCGACAAAAATAATCCCGTTTGCCGCCTGCTCAAGGGATTTTTCTAGAATCTTTCTAACCTGTGCGACCCGGTCCCAGGCCCCGGCCGCGAGTTCCCGCATCGCCGCCTCAACGGCGGCGCCGAACCCCGCGATACCAATGATGTTTTCCGTGCCGGAGCGGCGCCCCATCTCCTGCCCGCCGCCAAGGGCAAGCGGGTCGATGTCTAATCCCCGGCGCACGATCAGGGCGCCGACGCCCTTGGGGCCGCCCAGCTTGTGCGCCGACATCACGGCCAGATCCGCCCCGCTCCATGCAAAGGAAAACGGAACCCGCCCGACCACTTGCGTGATGTCCAGCAGCAGGGCACCCGTCCGCCGGGCCGGGGGATCGCTCATGACCCCGGTCTCGGAATTGGCCAGCCCCATGGCATGAACGGGCGGCCCATCTCCCTCGGCGCGGCGATGCGCCCAGAGCGCGTCATGCGCCGTGCGCTGCACCTCGACCGGCCCCGGCCAGCGCGCGAGCACCCGCGC
>NZ_JBISDG010000069.1:0-9624 GCF_044472985.1 Roseovarius salis
TCTTTTCCCGCTCCTTCTGCGGAATCGGTTGCTCGGACCGGCACACGAGGATGTCCGGCGCGATCCCGATCGACTGCAATTCCTTGACCGAATGCTGCGCCCCCAATACAAGGGCCGTGCGACCCGAAATTCCCAAGTCCATGAACACCTCCCGGATGGTGGCCCCGTCACAGCAAGGATGGCAGCAACAGGATGATTTCCGGCACCAGCGCCAGCACCGCGATGACCACGACGAAGATCGCGATGAAGGGCAGCACCGATCGGTAGACGGCCTGTATCGGAATGCCGTCGGACGCGCCCTGCAACGAGAACAGGGTGTAGCCAAAGGGCGGCGTGATCCCCCCGATGGACATGTTGATCAGAAAGATCGTCCAGAACCAGATCGGGTCGAACCCCAGCGCGCCGATCATCGGCTGGTAGATCGGCACCAGCATGATCATCAGCGCGATCTGGTCGATGAACATGCACAGGACGAACGGAAGGATCTGCAACAGGATGAACATCAAGACCAGCGGCAGCGCCAGTTCGGTGACGAGGTTGACCAGTTCGAACGTCGCGCCGGTAAAGTTCAGCAGCTGGCTGAAAGAGACCGACGAGACCATGATGATCATGATCATCGCGGTGATCTGCGCGGTCGACCGCAGAGCCTCGATCAGCGACGGGATGCGCAGGTTGCCGAAGATCGCGCAGATGATCGCCGCGGCCACGCAGCCGCTGGCGGCTGCCTCCGTCGGGGTGGCGACCCCGCCTAGGATCAGGCCGAGGATCGTGACTATGATCAGCAGGAAAGGCGCGGCGCGAAGGGCGGCCCGGCCCCTTTCGCGCCACGGCCTGTCGGCGCTTTCGCTCAAGGGCGCGACATCGGGATTCATCAGTCCCCGCACCATCGTGTAGAGCAGAAAGGCGGACGCCAGCAATATGCCCGGCAGAATTCCCGCAACGAGCAGCGCCGAGATGGAAACCTTCGACAGGATACCCAGCACCACCGCCATCACCGACGGCGGGATGATGGGCGCGAGGCTCGCACCGGCAAGGATCGTGCCCATGGACAGGTTGCGATCGTAGTTCCGCTCCCGCATCTCCGGCAGGAGCGACGACCCCATCATCGCGGCCACGGCCATGGCCGAGCCCGAAAGCGCGCCGAAAACCGTGGAAAGCGCAATACTGACCGCGTAGAGCCGTGCCCGGAAATTCCCGACCAGCGCGTCAACCGCATCGAAGATGATGCGCACCGAGCCGGAGCGGAACAGCAACTCCCCCAGAAGGACGAAGAGCGGTATCGCCGCCAGGGAAATGCTGGTGGAGGTGTTGAACATCGAGTTCACCACCAACAGCACCCCCTTGATGTCGCCCGTCAGCAGGTAAAGCCCGCCGATGTTGAGCAAAAGGAAGGACAGGAAGATCGGCAGCCCCATGAGAAAAAGGGCCAGGAGCATCACGAAGACGCTACTGAGGATCAGGTACCACTCCAACTGCGCCCTCCTTGATTGCCAGCGGGGTCGCCCGGCCCGAAGCTCGCGGCAAGATGGCGCGCGAAATACAGCGCCGAGCTGCCCAGCCCGTAGACGAGCGGCACGAACACGGCCCATTTCGGGATCGGCGTGACCGAGACGATCATGACCCCCGACGATATCTGCCGTGCGGCCTCGGCGCCGCCAATCCATGCGCAGACGGCGCAGACCAGCAAACCGATCGTGTAATTGATCCGCTGCATCACCACCGACACGCGGGACGGCACCGCCGAAACGACGAAGTCCATGGAGGCATGGCCCGATTTCCATGTCAGGTGGGGCACGGCGAGAAAGGTGATGAGCCCGAAGGCCACCGCGGCGGTGTCCGGCGCCCAGTCGGAGGGCGCGGACAGAACGTAACGGCCAAAGACCTCGCCGGCCGTCACGAGCGTCAGGTAAAGCACCGCGAAGGTCGCGGCCCAGAATGTCGCGCGGGTAAGCGCATCATGCAGCTGGCAGAGGCGTTTCATTCGGGCACCGGCCATGAATCCGGCATGCGGACCGGCCCCGGCCCGCATGCCTGTTGGTCAAGTTACTCGGCCGTCAGGCCCTTTTCGACGGCGAGATCATGGAACGCCTCACCGTCTTCGCCGGCCTTTGCCTCGACCTGCTTCCAGATACCGGCCGCAAAGATCGCATTCACCTCGCTGGCGGTTTCCTCGCCGAACTGGGTGTGCGCGAGCCCGGCCTCCTGCATGGCCTTGTCTTCCTTTTCCCAAAGCTGCTCGAAATGTTTGCGCCCCTCGACCTCAAGCTCCTTGGCCGTCTCGATCACCAGCGCCTGCTGCTCTTCGCTCAGCCCGTTCCATGTATCGAGGTTCATGAACATCGTCAGGTTGGTCACGCCGAAGGTGGGGCGCGTCATGTAGTCGGCCACCTCGTACCACTTGTAGTCCATGGCGCCAAAAACCGGCCACGCGGCGCCGTCGACGACACCGCGCTCCAGCGCGGAATAGATCTCGGAGGCCGGAAGCGTGACGACGGACCCGCCGAGTTCCTGCACGAGATCATGGTACGTGCCAGAGGCGCGGATCTTGCGCCCCTTCAGCGCGCCGTCCTCCCCGATCGGCTCGCGGAGCATGACATGATAGCCCGACGCAGCCGAGAAAACGCCGATGAGCTTGAGGTTGCGCTTCTTGTAATGGGCGTCGATCACGTCGTAGATTCCGCTTTCGCGCCGCGCCTTGGGATCATCGGTCACCGCATCCATGCCGAAGGCCATGGCGGTTTCCCCAAGGTGATAGGCACCGTGCGTGAAGAGCATGTCGAACAGCCCGGCCGAAACGGGCTGCAGCTGCTCGAAGGGCGAAACCGTTTCAGGGCCGCGCATGTCGATCTCGAACTCGCCGCCCGATTTCTTTTCCAGCCGTTCGGCGAACCCCTGCGCGAAGACCGGAACGGCGTTGTAGCTTTCGTCCCAGCTCGACAACATTGTCAGCGTTTCCGCCTGTGCCGACACAGCACCTGCAGCCATCAGTGCGGCAGCGCAAATGCTCTTTTTGAATACGTTCATGTCTCTACTCCTCCCATCGCTTGGCGGGAACGGTGCCGAACGGCGATCCGCGCACCCCGCCGGACCGCTTCAAAACAAGCCGCGAATGCGTGGTCTGTAAAGCGAAATACCCCCGAGTTAATTCCGCACATCGGAATTCTTTTCTGGACAGCGGGCGAAACTTCGCGCTTTGCGGATCGCCGGCCCTCCTCCGGGCTGGCCGCCCCAGCTGGAAATGCGCGGGCGACAGTTAACACGCGTCAACGACGCCTGCAGCCGGGGCCATTATCCTTGCCGTGTCTGCCCCGGCTTCGCGCCATTGGCTGCTCAGGGCCGGGGCCTGATTGGGAGGAGACTATCATGAAACATGACGTGACATCGTCGCGGGCGCCGCGTGAAGACCAATCGCCCGCGTCGGAATCGCGGCGCGGGTTCCTGAAACTGGCGGCGCTGACCGGCGCTGTCGTTTCGGCATCCGGGCACCGGGTCCTGGCCGACGGGGATATCGGCTTTTTCGCCAAGGATCTTTCCGACGAGAAGCTCGTCCACATGTACCGCACGATCCTGCGCATCCGCTGGCACGAGCGCACGCAGGCCGACCAGATGCTCACCAACCCCGACTACCGCGGGTACAATCACTTCTACGCCGGGCAGGAGGCGGTCGCGACCGGGATCTGCGCGGCGCTGAGAAACGAAGGACCGTTCGACCAGATCGACCTTGTCTATTCCACGCACCGGCCATCGGGGCATGCCATCGCCAAGGGCGTGGACATTCCCAGAATGGTGGCCGAGATGGATTTCCGTGCCACGGGTCTGAACGGCGGCTACGGGGCTGAAATGCACATCTCCGACCCTTCCGTCGGCTTCGTCGGCGCCGACGGGATGATCGGCCCGGGCCACGTGACCGCCACCGGCTCCGCATTCGCGTTCCGGGCGCGTGGCAGCGATCAGGTCGCCGTCGTGTTCGGCGGCGACGGGACCTACGCAACGCCACAGTTCCACTCGGCGCTCAACAACGCCAAGCTTCTGGATCTGCCGTTCATCTACGTGTTGGAAAACAACCTTTATCACCAGTACGCGCACTATTCCCATTCCTGCCCGCACCAGGACATCGCCGAGGCCGCCGCCGCCTACGGCATCGCCACCGAGGTCGTCGACGGGCAGGACGTGATACAGGTCTACAACGCCGCAAGGGCCGCGGTCGACCGCGCCCGCGGGGGCGGCGGGCCGACCTTCATCGAGGCCAAGACGTACCGCTACTACAACCACTGGGGCGCCCCCGGGGCCAAGGCGGGTGAACTGGGCGCGTTCGGCTACGATCCGCTGGCGATCACGTCGTTCCGCCCCGAGCGCGAGGTCCGCGCCTGGATGCAGCGCGACCCGGTCGACATCTCGCGCAACATTCTCGTGGACTGGGGCGTTCTGGACGAGGACCGCGCCTTCGAGATCGAGGACGAGGTCAAGACCGAGATCGAGGGCGCATTCGAATGGGCCCTGAGCCAGCCGCTGTGCAAACCCGAGGACGGCCTGAGGCACGTGTTCGCCCAAGGCACCGTCGCCGCGCGGCAATTTGGCTGACAGCCCCACCTGAAAGGATTTGGAAATGGTACAGAAAAGCTGGATGTACTCGGTCCTGGAGGCCGTGCAGCACGAGATGCAGCAGGATCCGGCCATGACATGGATCTTCGAGTTGACACCGCCGGTGGCATCGAACCCCGGCAGACCGGTCATCAACCTGGAAACGGAGTTCGGCCGAAAGCGCGTGGTCAATACCGGCATCGACGAATACTGGATGTCGGCCATGGTTCTCGGCGCTGGCCTCGCCGGATCGAAATCGGCCACCTACATCCCCTACCAGGGCGCGTTGATGCCCTTCGAGCTGATCCAGAACTATGCCGGCAAGATGCGCCACAAGACGGGCGGCGCTGCCAGCCTGCCGGTGGTCTGGATCATCGAGATGACCGGCCAGACCCCCGGCTTCGCGCAACAGCACTCCTGCTACGAGGAGGACAGCTATTACATGCACATCCCCGGCGTGCGCACGGTGATCCCGTCCACGCCCTACGACGCCAAGGGAATGATGCACGCCGCCCTGCGCTCGCCCGACCCGGTGGTCTACCTCTATCCCGCGGGCCTGCGCACCCTGACCGAGGAGGTGCCGGACGCGCCCTTCGAGGTGCCGCTCGACAAGGCGGCGGTGCGGCAGGAGGGCAGCGACCTTACCATCGTCAGCTCCGGCGCGGGCATGCCCGGCGTGCTGGAGGCCGCCGCGACACTAACGGGCGAGGGCATGAGCGTCGAGGTGATCGACCTGCGCGCCCTCAAGGAGATGGACACCGAAACCATCGTCAATTCGGTGGCCAAGACCAAGCGTTTGCTCACGGTCGACCAGTCCTACTACACGCTCGGACCTGGCGCAGAGGTGGTGGCGCGGGCGGCCGAGAACGTCGAGGGCGCCAAGTTCAAGCGCGTGGCCTTTCCCGATGCGCCGCCGCCGGCGTCACCGGAGATGTTCACGTGGATGCGGCCGAATGCCGACGGCATCGCGGGGGCGGCCCGTGCCCTTGTCTGACAGTAGCACCGCCAGCAAGCCGGCCGGGCACGTGACCTGCACCAGCTGCGCCGGCGGCAGTCTCAGACCTGACCGGGCGAACACGGCGCTGTGGCGCGGGTCGGAACTGATCGTGATCGAGAACATCCCGGCGCTGGTCTGCCAGACCTGCGGCGAGCGGTATTTCGAGGACGAAACCGCGCTCGTGCTGGACCGGATGCGCGGCCGGCAGGGCGGGGATGGCCCGCCGGCCCGCGTGCTGTCTGTGCCGGTCTTTCCCTATGCCCCGCCAAGCGATGCAACGGAGGAGGAGACATGAGAAAACCATTTCCGGGCGCCGTGGTGCTGGCCCTCTCGGGGGCTGTTCTCTGGGCGGCCGAGGATCAGTACGGCTTCATGCCCGATGGCGGCCGTGCCATCCTGCTCCGGCTGGCCGAGGGGATGGAGGCCGACGCGCTGCGCGACCTGCTGTCGCGCGAGGCTGCAGCGGCTGACTGGGCCGAATGGGCGCGCGCGCGCGACCCGGAACTGGACGAGACCGCTGCCCGGACACTGGCGGGATATGCCGAACTCAACCTGCCTGTCGATGGCACGCTCGACGGCATGTCCGCACAAGAGATGGCGGGCAGGCTGCCGCGGGACGGCAAGGACCTGGCCGTGGCGCAATGCCAGTTCTGCCACTCCCTGTTCTCGGGCTATTTGATGCACGACCGGGACAAGGCGGGCTGGGAAAGCACGTTCAAGGCGCCGTTCCATACCGAGATCCCGATGAGCGCCATCGAGCGCGAGACATTCGCCGGGTACTCGGCGCTCAACATGCCGCTGGCTTTCGAGGAGGTGCCGCCGGAGCTGAGGTTCTGACCGCGCGCCGCTAGGAAACGAGGTTGAAATGCAGCTGAAATCCTTTCCACTTGGGGTTCTGACGGCCGCGGCCGTCATGCTGGGCGCCATCGCCATCGCGCAGGAAGACGACATCTTTTCGTTCATTCCCGATGGCGGGCGCACGCTGTTGCAGGACGTGCAGGACCGGGGCATTCCGGCCGGGCTCGAAACGGCGATCCGCACGGAAAGCGGCGATGCGGAATTCTGGCGCGCACGGCTGGAAACGGCGGCAGAAACCTCGGCCTCGGTCGCCGGGCTGGACGGCTGGCAGCGAGATACGCTTGCCCAGTACCTCGCCGCGCGCGCCCCCATCGAGCCGGCGGCCGAGCTCCCGCGCGACGGCCGCGACATGGCGCTGGCGCTCTGCCAGTCCTGCCACATCATCACGGTGGTTGTGACGCAGGACCGCACGCGCGAGGCGTGGCTCGGCACGATGAACTCGCCCAGCCACATCGAAATAGAGACGACGCCGCGGGAACGCGAGTTGCTGGCCGAATATCTCGTTCTCAATGCCGGTATCCCGATCGACGCCATCCCGCCGGCATTGCGCGCCGGGGGTGCCTCGTACTGACCGGGGGGCGGTGACCGGCAACGGGGCCAGATCATGCTGTTCACATCGCCTGAATTCCTGATCCTGCTGCCGGTTGCCGTCCTTGTGTACTGGGGGCTGCCCGTGCGGTGGCGCCTGCCCTTTCTGCTTCTAGCCAGCCTCGGTTTCTATGCCAGCTTCGGGGCGGACAACCTCGCCTATCTCGGGACTGTCGCGGCGATCGCCCTCATCGCGGGGCGCGGCCTGCTGAACCCGGCACGGGCTTGGCGCCTGTCCATGCTCTGGGCCGGGGTGCTCGCCATTCTGGCGCTGATGGCGGCGCTGAAATACTACGACCCCGTTGCGCGCGCGGTGGACTGGCTGCCGTCGCTGGGCCTTGCCGCGCCGGCGGGGTTTTCCTTTTACGCCTTCACCGCCATCGCCCTGCTTGTCGACCGGTACCGCGCGCCCGCGACCACCGCGGCCAGCGCGCAACAGGAGGTGCTCTTCCTGGCGTGGTTCCCCAAGCTGCTCGCCGGCCCGATAGAACGTGTCGCCACCTTCCGCAACGAGCTGCTCCGGAAGGCCCCGATGACGCCGGTCCAGTTCGCCTTCGGCGCGCAGCTGTTTCTTTGGGGGCTGGTCAAGAAAGTCGTGGTGGCCGACAATCTCGCCCCCTTCGTGGACCGCACCTACGCCATCCCCGGCTATGCCGTGCCGATGGAGTTGATCATCGCGACCTATTTCTTCGCTTTCCAGATCTACTGCGATTTCTCGGGGTATACCGACATGGCGCGTGGTGCCTCGCGGCTGTTCGGCATCCGCCTGTCCGAGAATTTCCGCCGTGCCTATTTCGCGCGGTCCATCGGGGAATTCTGGGCCAGACGATGGCACATCACCCTGTCGAACTGGTTCCGGGATCTCGTGTACAAGCCGCTTCTGGGCAGCTCACGCTCCGGCTGGCGGATGTATCCCGCGCTCTTGATCGTGTTTCTGGCCAGCGGGATCTGGCATGCCGGGCTGGGATACGGCATCGGGCTGGGGTTTCTTGTCTGGGGCGCGATGAACGGAGGCTACCTGCTGGTCGAACGGGCGCTCAGCCCCGCCCGCCACGCGGTCCGCGCACGGCTGGAGGGCACCTTGGCAGGGCGCGTTCACGGCCTCGTCGCGACCCTCGTGGTGTTCCATCTGGTGCTGGTCAGCTGGATTTTCTTCCGCGCGGGTGACCTGCATGACGGGATCACGGTGTTCGGCCGCATCTGGACGACGCTGCCCCAGCTGCCGGAGCTGGTCGCCCGCTACCCGTTCACGTCGGAACATGCCTTTCTCGGCACCCTGATCCTCGGCCTCCTCGCGGCCGAATGGATCATGGAACGTGAAAGCATGAGGCGTCGGCTCCGGCGCGCGCCCCGCGCGCTTCGCTGGGGCCTCGTCTATGCCGGGCTGTTCGCCCTCCTGCTGCTTGGCCGGTGGCAGGGCGAGTCGTTCGTCTACATGCAGTTCTGAAGGAACCGCCGATGGAAATTTCCGCTCGCCCCGTCCGCCCCCTGCCCCGTCGCCTGATCGCCGGGTTCGTCGCGCTGTTTCTGACGCTGTACGCGGGCGCGGCGGGCGTGGCGGAGGTGACAGTCGGCCGCGCGGGGCAGGACACCGCCTTCCAGAAGCTGCTGGCATTGCGCGGGCAAAGCATCGACTGGCTGGTTCTCGGCACCTCCCACGCGTTGCCGCTGGCCTATGGCGACGTGCCGGGCCGTCTTCGACAGGACACCGGCCAGTCGATGGCCGTTCTGGCCGAAGTCGGCGCCGGCCCGGTCTACAACAGGCTCGTCTTCGCGCAGGCATTGAGGGACACCACGCCCCGGCATCTGCTTTACGTCGTCGACAGCTTTGCCTTTGCCGCGCCCCGGTGGAACGAGGACAGGATCGGCGACCGAAAACTGCTGCGCCAGACACCGCTGCGCGTGTCGACCGCCACGATCCTTGCCCGGGCCGTTCAGCGCGGCGACGCCCGCGCCGGCGCGCTGGCCGACTACCTGACCGCGTTTTCCAAGCTCAACCCGTCCGACCGATTTGCACGGTCGGGATGGCGCGGCGCAGCGGATTTCGACCGCGAGGCGCGCCTGTCACGCCACGCCGTCGCCAGCCGGATCGACTATCTGTATCCCGAAGGCGCGGAACGCTCGCCAAGACGCACCTATCTGGACACGCTTGAGCACATCCTGCGCACGGCCCGTTCCGCCGGTTTGCGCGTAACCGTCATGAAGCTGCCGCTGCCCGAGGCGTTTCGCGCCGCCCTGCCCGCCGAGGCCGCGTTCGACACCGCGTTGCGCGCGCGCCTCGACCCGCTGGACATTCCGTATCACGATCTTGGCGCGGAATTGCCGGAAGCGCGCTACTACTTCGACACCGATCACCTCAACCGCGCCGGGATCGAGGCGCTGTATACCCGGCACCTGCGCGGGCTGCTCGCCACGCCAGCCCGGCCTTGACCAGCGTTAATGAGACCGGGGACGCCCGCGGCTAGCCTTGTGCGCGATCACGAGGGAAAGGCGCGAGGCCGTAATGCGGGTGTGGCGAAACGGATATCGGCCGACGGGTCCGGCCGGCGCGCGCCCCCCCGGCGGGCCTGGCTCACCCCCAACGTTCGCCCAGCTGGCCC
>NZ_JBISDG010000070.1:0-8966 GCF_044472985.1 Roseovarius salis
CACGGCATCCGGCGGGGCGGCGGCCGGCGCCTCCAGCGTGCGGATCGGCACCTGCACGTGGCGCGGCCGCGGCCGGGCGGTGGCGAACTCCGTCAGCGCCCTGTCGATCAGCACGTAGGCGCTTTGCGCATCGCGCGCCTCGTGGCTCCATTCGCAGACACAGGCCGCCGCGCCCGCCTGGTCGCGCATCTGGTGCAATTGGCCGCGCGCTGCCGCCGTCTCGTCCAGGCAGGAAGAGATCGCCAGCACCGGAACGCTGTCGGAATAGGCCTGCCCGAGCGGGGTCATGATGTTGCACAGGCCCGGCCCGGTGATGACATAGGCAACGCCGGGTTTGCCGCTGGCGCGGGCATAGCCATCGGCCATGAAACCCGCCCCTTGTTCATGGCGGGCCAGCACATGGGTTATGCCGGCTTCCTCTATCCCGCGATACATTTCCTGGTTGTGCACCCCGGGGATTCCAAAGATCACGTCCACCCCGCGGGATTTCAGCATGTGGCTGATCTGCGCACCTAGGGGCCGACGCCCCGGCCTGTCGTCCTGTCCTGTCATCTCGCTTCTCCTCTGCCCGGCCTCTTGGCGGCCGGCTCCCCCCGGTATCAGGCCCGCCAGAAGGCCGGCAACACCAAAACCAGAACGGCGATCACCTCCAGCCGGCCGACGAGCATCGCGATGATCATGATCCATTTGGCCGCCTGCGGAAAGGCACCCACAGCGCCGGTGGGGCCGACAGCCTCGCCGAACGCTGGCCCGATGTTGAAAATGGCTGTCCACGCGCCCGTGAGCGCCTCGTTGAAGGTCAGCCCGACGAGTTCCAGCGAAACGGTGAAAAGGCCAAACAGAACAACATACATTGTCATTAGCGCCATCACTGAATGCAACACGTCCGACTCCACGGGCCGGCCGCCATGGCGGATCAACTGCACGCTGTGCGGATAGAAGATGCGGTTGAGCTGCATGCCGATCGCGCTGATCAGGATCTGGTAACGGAAGATCTTTACCGAGCACCCGGTCGAGCCAGTGCATCCGCCAATGGCCCCGACGAGCACTAGGATCACGAAGGGCCCGCCCCCCCAAGCGGTCACGTCGCCATCGCCATAGCCGGTGCCCGAGAAGATCGAAACAACGTTGAAAAGTCTTTCCCTGAATGCCGCCTCGGACAGGGTTCCGGCAACCGCCAGCTCATAAAGCGCCACCGCGGCCACCGCGTACGCGATCCACCGCAAATAAGTCTGCGCTTGCGTGTCGCGAAAAAGGGGCGTCAAATTGCCGCGCAATCCCTGCATCAGCCGTACGAAGGGCATGGTGCCGAGGATCATGAAAACGACACAAGCATATTGCGCGGGGGCCGCGAACGCCCCGAACGACGCATCGCGCGTCGAAAAGCCGCCGCTGGAGACAGTAGTCAGCGCATGCGCGGTCGCGTCGAAGGCAGACAGGCCGAACAGCAGATAGACCCCCACGCACGACAGCGTCAGCGCGAGGTAGACGTTGATGACCCCCTTTGAGATGTCCACCGCGCGCGGCAGCACCTTGCCGAAGGTATCGAACCCCTCGGAGGTAAAGAACTGCATGCCGCCCACCCGCATGATCGGCAGGAAAACCAGCGCCACGATGACGATCCCCAGCCCCCCGAGCCATTGCAGCAGGCCCCGCCACAGCAGCAGCCCCGACGGCAGGTCGTCGAGGCCCTCGAACACCGTGGTTCCCGTCGTGGTGAGGCCCGACATGGCCTCGAAATAGGCGTCGGTGAAGCTTGCCTGCGTTGCCCCCAGCATGAAGGGCAGCGCGCCGAAAAAAGGCAGGATCGCCCATACGCTGGTGGTCAGGAGGAAGGATTGCCGGATCGTCAGGCCGGTGCGCACACCGTTGAAACAGCTTAGCGCCAGCAGCCCGCCCGTCAGGGTCGTCAGAACCGCGCTTTCAAGGAAAACAGGCCAGTGCCCGCGCCCCTCGGCCAGGTCCACCACCATGGGCAGCACCATGGCCAGACCCAGCGTCATGACCATCAGGCCGATCACATATCCAACGGAGCGCAGGTCAAGCATGGCGCGAAGCCTTGGCCGCGGCCTGTGCCGCTGTCAAGAACGGTCGCACCGTCGACTGGCCCCCTCGCCAACGGCGTGTGCCGGCGGCCGCGAGAGCCCGCTCACCGCCGCCGGGGCCGGGCCATGCCTAGGATCAGATGTAGTAAAGGTCGCGGAACACGTGATGCGCGATATCCTCGCGACGCAAGCCAATGCGCGCCAGTTCTGCATCCGTCTTGCGCTCCAGCGCCTCGACCTTGTCTCGGCGCGATGCCTTGCGGGCGTGATTCTCGATCCCGGCGGAAACCGCCCGGACGATCCGTGCCAGCAGGCCGTGCCGTGCGTCGTAGCGTGTCGCGTGATCTGTCAGAGTCGCCATTGGAAACCTCTTTCGTGTCAGTTGCAGGTTTCCTCCCTGACACGAAACTAGGTCAGCAGCCCTGACATGAGAAGCCGCGATATCGTAAGGCCGGTTTGCGCCGTGCGCATCCCGGCCGCGCCCGGCTCAGTCTTGCCCGGTCTTACCATCCTTGCCCGTATCCGGCATGGCGGGCGGAGCGGAGGGCTGCCGGGGGCGCTTGGTGTCCGGCTTTGCCTCGGCCTTGGCTGGTGTCTCGGCCGCGGTCTTGGCCGCGGGCGCAGTGCCCGGCTTTGCCGCGGCCTGCCCGCCGGATGCTGGTGCACTGCCGCCCGAGGCCTTGGCCGCGGGTTTCTTCGGCGCGGTCTTGGCGGCGGGTTTGGACCGGGCCGGCGCCTTCGTCGCCGTCTTGCGCTTCGTCGGGCTGGCGGGCTTGGCCTTCCGCGGGCGCGCTACTGCGCTTGTTCCCTCGCTCTTGGCGGCGGGAGTGCCGCTCTGCGCCGCGGGCGCCATCCCGAGCAACGGATTGCGCTCCAGCGCCGCGCGACCGAAGACCTGTGCGACTCGAAGGTTCGTCTCGATCATGTACCCGGCCACGCGCATGCCGGCGGCCGAGAGCTTGAGAGGGGCGGAGACAGGGGTCATGTGAGAGGTCCTTTCGCACTGTGCTTGCGCCGCATAGCGCAGCTCTGTGACAAAAGGATATACATGCATGGCCGCCCGTGTTGAACCGCCCGGCCCCGTTTCGCGCCGCCGCCCCGCAGGAATTTGCCAATTCGGCAGGCAGGACGCACGGCACCCTGCCTGATTCATGGGCACCCCTTGCCCGGTGTCAGCCCACGTGGAAAAGCGTCTTGAACATCTTGGGATCGATGCTGTCGCTTGCGAATGTCTCGCCCTCGGTCAGGACACTGACGGCGTCATGGCTGTGCAGGCTTTCCTGGTGGCTCGCCATGATCCGGAAATCGCCGATGCGCGGGTCCTTCTTGAGTTCGGCACAGAACAGGCGCGCGGCATCCTCGACGAAAATCGGGTTGGCCGCGTTCAGTTCGGCAAAGGCCTGCTCGTCCTCGCGCTTGACCATCACCTGTGTCTCGGTCGGCACGGCGGTGCGCGCCATGTCGATCAGGTCCTCGAACCAAAGACAACCCGGTGCGGAGCGGTCGATCTCGACCGAGATCCGCGCCACCGAACGCTGAGAATGCGGCGTGGCCAGCTGGCCCCGGGCCTCCCGCGCGTGCTCGCTCAGCTCCAGCGAGCATGGACAGGTAGACGAATAGACGTAGTCGAGATGCATGAAGCGACGGCGCACGCCGTCCTGTTCCACCAGCTCCAGCGCGAGGTCGTAGAACTGGAACCCCTCCAGCCCGGAGCGCAGGGAGCGGATCTTCATCGGGTAGGAAAACCGCATCTGGATACGCGCATCAAGGCTTTCCAGGTCGGCGATGTAGTCATTGAGAACCGACTCGATGACATCGAAGCTGAACGTCTTTTCCGCGTGCCGGTAAAAGCTGCGCATGATGCGCGACATGTTGATGCCCTTCTTGCCGGGCTCGAGGCTGACCGTGCCGGTGACAGACGTCTCCAGCGTCAGGTCGCCGTTGTCGCGCGTATGAAACCGGATCGGCAACCGGAAGTTGGAGATTCCCACATGCTGAAGCTGCTGGCGCTCCCCCCGGATGAGGGAGGACGGGCCGTTTTGCAGGTCGGGCATCGAGGTCCGGTAGGAATCGTCGGGCTGAAAGTCCTCCGGGTAGTCACGGTTCAGCACGGGATATTCCGTGGCGCCCTCCCCGCGCAGCAGGCGGGCCAGCTGCGGGTCGAGCTCTGCCACTTCCTCGCGGCTGGCGCTCGCGGCCCAGGCACGCAACATTGAAAGTGCCTGCTTTGCGTCCTCGCGGTCGAGTCCCTTGTCCAGCTTGACGGTCTGGATGTTCATCGGTGGCGTCCCCTTGTCCTGTCCCTGCCCTATCACATAATGCGTTGCAGCGGAATTTCCCAATCTCGCATATTCTTACGCCGGAAACGACGGGACGGATCAATCTTGCGCGGCGCTTGTCTACACGGCCTCGAGCGCCTGCAGGATGTCCGAGACGAGATCGCCGGTGTCCTCTATGCCCACCGAAAGCCGAACCAGGCCGGGCGTGATGCCAAGGGCGGCGCGGCGCTCGGGCGTCAGCCGCTGATGCGTCGTGGTCGCCGGATGGGTCGCGATCGACTTCGCGTCGCCGAGATTGTTGGAGATCAGCACGATGTCGAGCGCGTTGAGGAACCTGAACGCGCCTGCTTGCCCGCCCGTAACCTCCAGCCCCACAACGGTGCCGCCCGCGCCCATGTCACGCCGCACCAGAGCGTGTTGCGCATGGGAGGGATGACCGGGATAGATGACGCGCACCAGCTTGTCATGCGCCTGCAACGCCTCAGCGATGGCGAACGCCGAAGCGGCCTGCGCCCGCACGCGGAGGTCCATCGTTTCCATCCCCTTGAGCAGCACCCAGGCCGTGAAGGGCGACATCGCGCCGCCAGTGTGTTTCATGTAGGGTTCCACCGTCCCGCGGATGAAATCCCGCGACCCCAGGATCACCCCGCCAAGGGTCCGCCCCTGCCCGTCGATATGCTTGGTCGCCGAATAGATCACCACGTCTGCGCCAAGCTCCAGCGCCCGCGAAAAGACAGGCGTGGCGAACACGTTATCGGCAATGACGGTCGCGCCGACCTCGTGGGCGATCGCGGCAACCGCCCCCACATCCACCACGTCGAGCGTCGGGTTGGCCATCGACTCGAAAAACACGGCCCGGGTATCGGGGCGCACGGCCGCGCGCCACGCGGCGATATCCGTGCCGTCCACGAAAGTGACCTCGACCCCGAAGCGGGTCAGCACCTCCTCCAGCACGTAAAGACACGAGCCGAACAGCGCCCTGGCCGAAACGACGTGATCGCCCGCCTTGAGAATCGAGGTGAGCGCGCCCGAGACCGCGGCCATACCGCTGGCAGTGGCAAAGGCCGCCTCGGCGCCTTCGAGCGCGGCGATCCGGTCCTCGAACATGGCCACGGTGGGGTTGCCGTAGCGGGCATAGATGTATTCATCCGCCCCGGCCTCGCGAAACCGGGCCTCGGCAGCCTCGGCGCTGTCGTAAACAAAACCCTGCGTGAGGTAGATCGACTCGCTGACCTCGTTGTACTGGCTCCGGCGGCTGCCGGCATGAACCAGTCTGGTGCGCGTGTTCCAATTGTCTTTCATGTCCGTCCTCCGGGGCAGCGCCCCAACGAAAAACCCCCCGTTTCGGCCAAGCGAAAGGGGGGCTTTCATCCTGACCTCTTTAGCGGTGTTGTTTAACGTGGCCCGCAATCCGGTAACAAATCACCACACCTATTCGCTTACCCCCGGCATCTCCCCACGTCAATGCCGTGGCAGTGTCACGCGGGATTCACGGGATGGTCCAATTGGTTTCGTATGGCCCGCCCACCCCCGCCCCACAACGTGTTGTGGGAGTCGAGCAGCACACCGCTTTTGCAGGTTACAGCCGGCCGCGGCGCGTCGCTGTGATGGCTGCGCCGGGCGGGTGGCCGCGCCTCAGCTCTCGCCGGTGTCGTCACCACCGGTGCCGTGCGTCTTGAACAGGCCGCCTTGGAAGATGAAGAACACGAATATCGCCGCCGTCAGGCCGAACGTCTTGAAATAGACCCACGACTCCTCGGACATGGTGCGCCAGACCAGCTCGTTCAAAACCGCAAGCCCCAGGAAAAAGAAGGTCAGCCGCCGAGTGAGGATCAGCCAGCCGGCATGCGTCAGCGGCATGACCCCGTCCATGACGTATTGCAGCCAGGATTGCCCGCGCAAAAGCCCCGCGCCGAGCAGCCCGCCGAAAAGCAGGTAGATGATGGTCGGCTTCATCTTGAAAAAGCGCGGATCGTTGAACCAGACACTCAGCCCGCCGAACACGATGATCAGGACGGCGGTCACCACCTGCATCCGCGACAAGTGCCCGGTAAGACCCCATAACGCCCCCATCGCCAGCAGAAAGACGGGAACGAACCCGGCAGTGACCACGATGAAACCGTCATAGACATTGCCCGCGATGGTAAAGCTGTCGTCCTTCAGCCAGAGATAGGCCACGAAGAAGGCCGCGATCGGCCCCAGTTCCAGCCCCGTCTTGACAGCAGGGTTCACGTTCCGGTTTGCCATGGCCTGTCCCTCAGCCTCCGATTTCCACAATGACGGCGCCTGCCGCGATGAGCGCCATCAGCACGATCCGCCGCGGCCCCACGGTTTCGCGTAGCGCCAGCCATCCGATCAACGCCGCAAAGACGGTCGAGGTCTCGCGCAGCACCGCCGCCTCGCCCACCTTGTCCAGCCGTGTCGCCAGCATGACCGACCCGAACGACATATAGGCCACCAGCCCGCCGATCACACCCCGGATCATGAGCGCGCCGGGGTCTGGCCGGCTGGCCAGCCCGCGCCACCGGTAATAGGCGTAGACAGGCATCGCAATCCCGTCGAGCATGAAGAACCACGCGAGGAAGGTGAACGGGTCGGCCGTCGCCCGTATGCCGTAGGCGTCGATGGTGGTGTAGAGCGCCACGAACAGCCCCGTGACCACCGCCAGCCCGAGCGCCAGCGGCAGCGTCTCGCGGTCAAGCGTCACCGTGCGCAGGTTGTAGACGGCCAGCCCGTAGATACCCGTCAGCAGAACGCCGACCCCGACCCATTGCGTCACGGTGAAAACCTCGGAAAACAACAGCCAGGCGCCGATCACGGTGAAAAGCGGCCCGGTTCCCCGAACGACCGGGTAGACCACCGTGTAGGCGCCCTTGGTATAGGCCATCGCCTGCAGGATCTTGTAGACCATGTGGACCGCCCAGACGAGCGCGAAGATCGGCCACATGTGCGCCCCGGGCCATGGCACGACGAACAGCGCGACGGGCGCGGCCATCAGCGCGTAGCTCGCATCGATCGCCCCGCGGCTGAGCCACGGATCGAACCGCCCCTTCTGCAGCGCGCCGAACACGGCGTGCAGGATCGCCGCGAGAAGCGCGAGCAACATGGCCAGCTGCCGCCCCTCGGCCGTACCCTCCAGAGAGACCAGCCAGCCGCTCATGCACCCCGGCCCTTTCGCAAGGAAACGGGCGTGTTACGCTGCAGACCCATCACGGCCGCGGGAGGTGGCATGCTCGACTCCGCCACGGACATCATCATCGACGAATTTTCAGGCACGTTTTCGGTCGTTCCCCCGCTTGTCGCGTTCGCCCGGCTTGTCGCGGCGATCGGCCTTGCCGCCGTCATCGGAATGGAGCGCGAATGGCGCTCCAAGCCCGCCGGGCTGCGCACGCATATCCTGGTGTCGGTCGCGGCCTGCCTGTTCGTCATCATCGGGCGCGAACTGGCCGCCATGGATTTCGGCGGCGACACCGAACAGCGAAACGACCCCATCCGCATGATCGAGGCCGTGACCGCCGGGGTCGCGTTCCTCGCGGCGGGGCTGATCTTTACCGCGCAGGGCGAGGTGCGCAACGTGACCACGGGCGCCTCTCTATGGTTGGCCGGGGCGGTCGGGCTGGGGTGCGGCGCAGGCCAGGTGCCGCTGGCGGCCCTGGCGACGGCGATCGTCGTGGCGGTGCTGCTGATCCTGCGGCAGCTCGAGAAGTGGCTCGGCACGCAGTAACGCCGTCACGCCGCATCCAGTCCGGTCAGCGCGGCGGCATATTCCTCCGGGTCGAATGGCGCGAGGTCGTCGATTTGCTCGCCCACGCCTATGGCGTGAATGGGCAGGCCGAAACGGTCGGCCAATGCCACGAGAACGCCGCCCCGCGCCGTCCCGTCGAGCTTGGTCATCACCAGCCCGGACACGTCTGCGAGCTTCTGGAAGATCTCCACCTGGCTCAGCGCGTTCTGCCCGGTCGTCGCATCGAGCACCAACAGCGTATTGTGCGGCGCGTCGGGATCCTTCTTGCGGATGACCCGGACGATCTTGGCCAGTTCCTCCATCAGGTCGGCGCGGTTCTGCAACCGCCCGGCCGTATCGATCATGAGCAGGTCGGCGCCGTCTTCCTGCGCCTTGGTCATCGCGTCGAAGGCAAGGCTGGCGGGATCCGATCCCTCGGGCGCGGTCAGCACCGGCACACCGGCGCGGTCGCCCCAGATCTGCAGCTGTTCGACCGCAGCAGCCCTGAACGTGTCGCCGGCGGCGATGACCACCTGTTTGCCCGCCGCCTTGAACTGGCTTGCCAGCTTTCCGATGGTCGTGGTCTTGCCCGACCCGTTCACACCCACCACCAGCACCACCTGCGGCCGCTTGGAGTAAAGTGGCATCGGCTGGGCCACGGGCTCCATGATGCGGGCGATCTCGGCGGCCAGCAACTCCTTGATCTCGCGGCTGGACAACCGCTTGCCCATGCGGCCCTCCGCCATGTTCGCGGTGACGCGCATGGCCGTGTCCACGCCCATGTCCGCCGTGATCAACAGCTCCTCGAGGCTTTCGAGCATCTCGTCGTCCAGCGCGCGGCGCGCCTCGGCCCGCCCGCCGCCGCGGCCCAGGAAACGCCCCAGCAGTCCCGGCCTGCCCGACCCGTCCGCGCCCTCG
>NZ_JBISDG010000071.1:0-8914 GCF_044472985.1 Roseovarius salis
CCTTCACCGAGGGGCGCGCGCGCCGCGTGGCGGTTCCCGTCGCCGACCTGCTGCGCACGCCGGGGGGCGCGCGCGACCGCCAGCTCCTGCTGGGAGCGGCGGTGACAGTGTATGAAACCCGCGCAGGTTGGGCGTTCGTGGAGGTGGGGCATGATGGGTACGTGGGATACGTGCCGGCAGATGCGCTGGCGGATGCGCCTGCCCCCACGCACCGCGTGACGGCGCGGGCCACCCACGTTTACACCGTGCCAGAGGTCAAGAGCCGCGAAAGCGCCGCGCTCAGCCATGGAAGCCTGCTGACCGTCAGCGGGACGCGCGCGCGCTTTGCCGAGACGCCCCTGGGGTTCGTCCCCGCGATGCATCTGTCCCCGGTGGAGGAGATGGCCGCCGACCCGGTTGCCGTGGCCGAGACCTTTCTCGGCGCGCCGTATCTCTGGGGCGGCAACACCGCCTTCGGCATCGACTGTTCCGGGCTTGTGCAGATGGCGTGTCTTGCCTGCGGGCTCGCGTGTCCGGGCGACAGCGACATGCAGGAGCGGGAACTGGGCCGGGCGCTGTGCGCCGATGAACCGCTCTTGCGCGGGGACCTGCTGTTCTGGAAGGGCCACGTGGCGTGGGTGGCCGGCCCCGGGTCGCTGCTGCATGCCAATGCCTTTCACATGGCGGTGGTTCATGAACCCCTGCAAGATGCCATCAACCGAATCGAGGCGCAGGGCGACGGCCCCGTGACCTCACGCAAGAGATTGGGAGGACCAGCATGAGTGACGCGTTTTTCAGGCCTGTCTCGGGGTTCGACCTGCCCCGCTTTGCGGGGGTGCCGACCTTCATGCGCCTGCCCCATGTTCCGCCCGGGCATGACCGGTTCGATGACGTAGGGATCGGCCTGGTCGGCGTGCCATGGGATTCGGGGACAACCAACCGGCCCGGGCCACGCCACGGGCCGCGGCAACTACGGGATGCCTCGACCATGATCCGCGCGCAGCATCCCACCTCCGGCATGCGCCCGTTCGAAGCCGTGAACTGTGCCGATCTGGGCGATGTCGGACCGAACCCTGCCGATATCCCCGACAGCATGAAGCGGATCACGGATTTCTATGACAGGCTGGTGGGCGCGGGGATCGTGCCGCTGACGGCCGGGGGCGATCACCTCGTCTCGCTGCCCGTCCTGCGCGCGCTGGCCAAGGACGGACCGCTGGGGATGGTGCATTTCGACAGCCATACCGACCTTTTCCATTCCTATTTCGGCGGCACGATGTACACGCACGGCACCCCTTTCCGCCGCGCGGTGGAGGAGGGGCTTCTCGACCCCAAGCGCGTGGTGCAGATCGGTCTGCGCGGCACGATGTACGATTCCGAGGACCGTGATTTCGCTCGGGCCAACGGGATCCGCCTGATACTGGTCGAGGAATTCCACGCCCGCGGCCCCGAGGACGTGATGGCCGAGGCGCGCGAGATTGCCGGGACGGGGCCGACATATGTCAGCTACGATATCGATTTCGTCGATCCGACCTTTGCCCCCGGCACCGGCACGCCCGAGGTGGGCGGGCCGAATTCCTACCAGGCGCTGCAGGTTGTGCGGGGGCTAGAGGGCCTCGATATCGTCGGTGGCGACATGGTCGAGGTGTCGCCGCCATTCGACACCGCCGGCGGCACGGCGTTTCTTGCCGTGTCGATCATGTTCGAGATGCTGTGCGTGATGGCGGCCCGGGGCGGCTGAGGGCGCGGCTCAGTTCATCAGCCCGGCGTGGCGCAGCCCGTCATCGACCAGCGCCTTGGTCTCGTCGGTGAGACCCGTCAGCGGCGAGCGCACCTCCTCGGTGCACAGCCCGAGGCGCGACATGGCGTATTTCGCGCCCACAAGCCCGGGCTCGGTAAAGATCGCGCGGTGCAGCGGCATGAGCCGGTCCTGGATCTCCAGCGCCTTGGCGTAATCATTGGCCAGCGTCGCTTCCTGCACCTGCGCGACCAGCCGCGGGGCGACATTCGCGGTGACGGAGATAACTCCCTGGCCGCCCTGCGCGTTGAAGCCCACGGCCGTGGGGTCCTCGCCTGAAATCTGGACGAAATCCTTGCCGCAGCTGATGCGCTGGTCGCTTACCCGCGCGAGATCGCCTGTGGCGTCCTTGACCCCGATGATGCGGGGCAGCCGCGCCAGTTCGCCCATGGTGTCCGGTTTCATGTCGACGACCGAGCGGCCGGGGATATTGTAGATTATGATCGGCAACTCGCAGCAGTCATGCAGCGCGGTGAAGTGCGCGATGAGGCCCCGCTGCGTGGGCTTGTTGTAATAGGGCGTGACCACCAGCGCCGCATCGGCGCCGACACGTTCGGCGTGCTGCATGAAGCGAATCGCCTCGACGGTGTTGTTCGACCCGGCGCCGGCTATGACCGGCACCCGGCCTGCGGCGGCGCGCACCACCTCCTCGACCACCGTCTCGTGCTCTTCGTGGGACAACGTCGGGCTTTCGCCCGTGGTGCCCACCGGGACAAGGCCATGGCTGCCTTCGCCGATGTGCCACTCCACGAGGCTCCTGAGCGTTTCGAGATCCACTTCGCCGTTACGAAATGGCGTGACGAGGGCCGGAAAGGATCCTTTGAACATGGCACGCTCCATTGATCGGGACGCGGGGCGCGGTGGCCCCGCCGGCCGGTATCGCGCGACACTAGCGGCAGGCCGCGCATCTGCCAAGCTTATGAGTGGACGCAGGGCCCACCCTCCGCGTAGTCTGGGGCCGTCTATCCTTCGCATGGGCCGGAAATGCAAGAGATGTCGCGCCTCCTGCTTGCCTTGCTGGTGCTTTTCGGCCTGTCCGCCCAAGCCGCTGCACAGGATGTGCCGCGACTCGCCCCTCGGCCCTTGCAGAGCGCCTTCGATGCCATGAGCGACGGGCGGTGGGACCGCGCCGCGCAGCTGGCCAACCGGGACGGTCCCGGCGCGGAGGCGATCGTCGAGTGGTTGCGCCTGCGCGCCGGGAGGGGAACCCCGGCAGAGGTGCTTGCCTTTCTGGAAAATCACCCCGGCTGGCCCGGCCTGACCCGGCTGCGTCGCGAGAGCGAGGAGGTCATGGCCCGCGCGGGGACCGACGAGGTGCTGGCCTTTTTCGACGGCCATCCGCCGCAGACGGGGACGGGCGCTCTTGCATATGCGCGCGCGCTGAAGGCGCGCGGGCAGGCCGGCGAGGCCGAGGCGAGCCTCGTGCTGGCATGGCGCACGATGGATCTGTCCACCGAGGAACATGACGCCTTTATCGAGGCACATGCCGAGCTTCTCGCGCCGCATCACGAGGCACGGCTGCGCATGGCGCTTTGGCGGGGCTTGCGGGACGTGCAGAAAATGCTGCCTCTGGTCGATGACACGATGCGCCGGCTGGCCGAGATCCGCCAGAAGATCGAAGCCGGCGGCATCGTGGCCGAGGACGACATGCCCGAAGGCGCCAAGGATGACCCCGGCATCGCCTATGCCCTTTTCGATCGTCATATCCGCACCAGCCGCAGTGACGACGCGATCGATCTCATCCTCCGGCAGAGCCGCGTGGACGGCGGGCTGGGCGAACCGGAGCGGTGGGCCGGCTGGCGTCGGTACCTCGCGCGGTCGCAGATGCGCGCGGGCGAGGCCGCCACCGCCTATGAACTCGCCGCGCTTCACCAGCTGGTCGAGGGCAGCAACTATGCCGACCTTGAATGGCTTTCGGGTTACATCGCGCTGACTTACCTCGACGCACCGGACCTGGCCCTGGATCATTTCCAGAGATTTCGCGCCGCGGTGGAGACGCCGGTTTCGCTTGGCCGCGCGGGCTACTGGATCGGCAGGGCGCAGGAGGCGCTGGGCGATTCCGAGGCGGCGCAGATCGCTTATGAATTCGGTGCGCGTTACCAGACCAGTTTCTATGGCTTGCTCGCGGCGGAGCGGGCCGGCCTGCCGCCCGACAGCGCCCTCGCCGGCAACGACCTCGGCGCCGATGACTGGCGCACGCACGCGTTCGTGCGGACACCCCTGTACAAGGCGGGCGTGCTGCTTCTGGCGACGGGGCGGTTATCCCTGGCCGAGCGGTTCTTCCGAAGCCTTTCGGATACCCTCGATGCCGGGGGCGTGGCCCGGCTTGGCCGTGCGCTTCAAGAGATGGGCGAGCCTCACCTGCAGGTGATGGTTGGCAAGTCCGCAGCGCGGCGCGGAATCGTGGTGCCGGCCCCTTATTTCGCCCTGCATCCCCTGCACGAGATGGATCTGCCGGTGCCGAAGGAGCTGGCGCTGGCCATCGGCCGCCGCGAAAGCGAGTTCGACCCCGGCGTGCGCAGCGGCGCGGGGGCGATGGGGCTGATGCAGCTCATGCCGGGCACGGCGGCGGACATGGCGCGCGCGCTCGGGCTCGACCATGACCGGGGCCGGGTGATGTCGGACTGGCGGTACAATGCCCGGCTTGGCGCGGCCTATCTGGCCGAGCTGGTCGCCCGGTTCGACGGCAACATCGTCATGGTCGCGGCGGGGTACAACGCGGGGCCGGCGCGGCCGCCGCGCTGGATGGAGGAATACGGTGATCCGCGCGGTGGCAGCGAGGAGGAACTCGTCGACTGGATCGAGCATATCCCGTTCCGGGAAACCCGCAACTACGTGATGCGCACGGCCGAGAGCCTGCCGGTCTATCGTGCGCGGTTGGGGCGGCCGGCGCTGCCGGTGCCTTTTTCGCAGGAACTGGCCGGCGCCACGCTGCTCGACCGGACCGATTGAGTCCGCCCGGCGAGAATGACGTCCGTCAGTCCAGCCGCCGCACGAACAACTGGTTGCCCGGCCCGGTCTTGGTTTCGAATACCTTGAGTTCCTTGACGAGGTCGCTCAGCTTTTTCTTGCCGTAGCTGCGGGTGTCGAAATC
Organism: Roseovarius salis; assembly: GCF_044472985.1. Taxonomy (NCBI): domain Bacteria; kingdom Pseudomonadati; phylum Pseudomonadota; class Alphaproteobacteria; order Rhodobacterales; family Roseobacteraceae; genus Roseovarius; species Roseovarius salis. The sequence goes on from NZ_JBISDG010000071.1 coordinate 4,869, forward strand.
CGGCTTGTCGGCCTGGATCTGCTGGCCGATTCGGCCAAGCGGATACCACTCGTCGTCCTGGTCGATCTTTTCCATCGCCTCGGTGATGAGCGTGCGCGCCTCGCTGCTGCGCTTGGCGTCCAGCGCCCCGGCCTTGCCCCGCGCGGGGGCCGCGTCCTCCGCGATGTTCTCGATCGCGACGAAGCGGTTGCAGGCATTCTTGAGCGCGTCGGGCGCCTTTGCCTCGCCGATGCCGATGACGGTGAGGCCCTGCTCCCGGATGCGGCTGGCCAGCCGGGTGAAATCGCTGTCGGAAGACACCAGAACGAACCCGTCGAAATGGCCCGCGTGCAGGATGTCCATCGCGTCGATGACGAGCCCGATGTCCGAGGCGTTCTTGCCCTTGGTGTTGGCCGTCTGCTGGTGCTGGACCAGCCCGAGTTTCTGCGCGGTCTTCGTCCAGCCGGCCAGCTGCTGGTTTGACCAGTCGCCGTAAACGCGCCGCAGCCCGGGCTCGCCATAGCTGGTGATCTCTCGCAGTATCGCGTCGGCATGTTTCGACGGCACGTTGTCGGCGTCGATCAGCACGGCCAGCAGTTGGGACTTCTCGGGCATGCGGTCACTCCTTTCCGGTACCGTGCCCTATCCGGCCGCCGCTTGAAACCGGTTTGTCCGCCCCGGCCCTGTCCATGCGCCGGGGGCGAAAGGGTCAGGCCGTCTGTTCGATCTTGTCCTGCGTCTTTGTCTCGAAATCGCCGGCATCGTGGCGTTCGTGCAGTTGCTCGTGCGGCTCGCCGGAGGTCTTGTTGACCATCTTACCACGTCGGACCGCAGCGCGCGCGTCGATCTTTTCCGCCCATGCCATGACGTTCTCGTACTCGTGCACGCTGAGGAACGTCGCCGCGTCGCCATAGGCCCTGCCAAGGGCGAGGTTGCCATACCATGGCCAGATGGCCATGTCCGCGATCGTGTATTCGTCGCCGGCGACATAGGGCTTGTGCGCGAGTTCGCGGTCAAGGACATCCAGCTGCCGCTTGGTTTCCATGGCGTACCGGTCGATGGGATACTTCCAGTACCGCGGCGCGTAGTTGTAGAAATGGCCGAACCCGCCGCCGAGGAAGGGAGCGCTGCCCATCTGCCACATGAGCCAGTTGATGACTTCTGTCCGGTCCGGACCCGAGGCCGGCAGGAAGGCGCCGAACTTCTCGGCAAGGTGCATCAGGATCGAACCGCTCTCGAAAACGCGCACCGGCCGGTCGCCCGTGTGATCGACCATGGCCGGTATCTTGGAGTTTGGATTGATCTCGGTAAAGCCGCTGCCGAACTGGTCGCCTTTTCCGATCCGGATCAGCCAGGCGTCGTATTCGGCGTCGTGGCCCGCCTCCAGAAGCTCCTCGAACATGACCGTGACCTTGACCCCGTTCGGTGTCGCCAGCGAATAGAGCTGGAAGGGATGCGTGCCCACGGGCAGTTCCTTTTCATGGGTGGGGCCGGCGATCGGGCGGTTGGTGGAGGCGAATTCGCCCCCGTTGGCCTCTTCCCACGTCCAGACCTTGGGCGGTGTATAGCTGTCGTCGCTCATGTCATGCTCCTGTCCGTGATTTGCCGGGAAACGTAACCACGGGAGCCGCGGACTCAAGGTGCGCCCGCGCACATCCACGGGTGCGCGGGTCGGACTGCGTGTCGGGTGCCGCTGCCGCGGCAGGTGGCGCGGCCGGTACCCCGGGCCCGGTATCAGTAGACCACGACGCTCCGGATCGACTCTCCGGCATGCATCATGTCGAACCCCTTGTTGATCTCCTCGAGCTTCAGGGTGTGGGTGATCATCGGGTCGATGTCGATCTTGCCCTGCATGTACCAGTCGACGATGCGGGGAACGTCGGTGCGTCCCCGTGCCCCGCCGAAGGCCGTGCCCTTCCACGTGCGTCCCGTGACCAGCTGGAAGGGGCGGGTCGAGATCTCGGCCCCGGCGGGGGCGACCCCGATGATGACCGATTCGCCCCAGCCCTTGTGGGCGGCCTCGAGCGCGTCGCGCATGACCTGCACGTTGCCCGTGGCGTCGAAGGTGTAGTCGCCGCCGCCACCCGTGAGTTCCACCAGATGCGCCACGAGCGGGCCATCCACCTCGTCGGGGTTGACGAAATCGGTCATGCCGAATTTCCACGCCATGTCCGCCTTGTCGGGGTTGAGGTCCACGCCCACGATCTGGTCGGCCCCGGCCAGCCGAAGCCCCTGAATGACGTTGAGCCCGATCCCGCCCAGGCCGAAGACGATGCAGCGGCTGCCGATCTCGACCTTGGCAGTGTTCATCACCGCGCCGATGCCGGTGGTCACGCCACAGCCGATGTAACAGACCTTGTCGAAGGGCGCGTCCTTGCGGATCTTGGCGAGCGCGATCTCGGGCAGGACGGTGTGGTTGGAAAAGGTCGAGCACCCCATGTAGTGCAGGATCGGCGTGCCGTCAGTGAAGGAGAACCGCGACGTGCCGTCGGGCATCACGCCCTGCCCCTGGGTGGAACGGATCGCCTGACACAGGTTTGTCTTGGGGTTCAGGCAGTATTCGCATTCGCGGCATTCCGGGGTGTAGAGCGGGATCACGTGATCGCCGGGCTCCAGCGACTTGACGCCGGGCCCGACCTCGACCACCACGCCCGCGCCCTCGTGGCCGAGGATGGCGGGAAACTGGCCCTCGGGATCGGCGCCCGAAAGGGTGAAGTCGTCGGTATGGCAAAGACCGGTTGCCTTTACCTCGACGAGAACCTCGCCCTCCTTGGGGCCGTCGAGGTTGACCTCCATGATTTCCATCGGTTTGCCCGCTTCGAGGGCCACGGCGGCGGTTGTGCGCATGATCTTGTCCTCCCACATCGCGTTGCGCCGACTGTGGGCGAAAGCCGGCGTGTTTTCAACAACGTCGTGGTCGCGCTGTTGACTTCGGCACGGCGTGTGCGGACACAATGTCGCAAGGATAGGAGGATGTGTCCCATGCGTTTCGCCCTTGCCGCCACCGTTTTTCTCGCCGCCTGCATGTCGGAAGAGGAAGCGCCCGCACCCGACCCCACCCCCGAAAGGGACGCCTGCGGCGCGTCGGAGTTGCAGCACCTCGTCGGCCAACCGGCGGCGGAGCACGCGTTCGGAACGGGCAGCCAGCAGGTGCGTGTGATCCCGCCGGGCCTGTCGGTGACGATGGATTACGTGCCCGATCGGCTGAACGTGGAAACGGATGAAAACGGGATCATCAAGCGGATCTATTGCGGCTGAGCACGGCGACGGCCCCCACGCCGGGGCGGGTGCCGGTCCTTTCGTGTCGCGCGGGCCGGGGCAGGCGGCAACGCCGGGTCTCGACTCCGCGCAGGTCACGTTCTAGATTGGAACAAATCATGAACATTCCTGCAAAGAGAGGCCGCCGCCATGCCTGCCCGCCGCATCCTGTCGGTCTGGTTTCCCCGGCTTGGTGCCGAGCGCCTGTTGCGGCGCATGGCACCGGTCCATGACGTGCCCTTTGCCGTGGTGCGTGACACGGGCCAGATGCAGGTGCTGTCATCGCTGTCGCGCGAGGCCGAGGCGGCCGGTCTCTGGCCGGGCCAGCCCTTGCGCGATGCCCATGCCGTCTGTGGGCAGCTCGTCACGCGGTTGCAGAACCCGCAGGCGGAGGCGGCGTTTCTCGGTGCGCTGACCCGGTGGGCGGTGCGCTTCTCGCCCTGGGTGGCGGCGGAACAGCCCGATTCGCTGCTTCTGGATATCACCGGCTGCGCCCATCTTTTCGGCGGGGAAGAGGCGATGATGACCCGCGTGGCCGAGGATGCCGCCGCCCTGGGGCTTAGCGCACGATGCGGGTTGGCCGATACGGTCGGCGCGGCCTGGGCGCTGGCGCGCTATGCCGGGGTCACGCCGTCGGCGGTCCGGTCGGGCGATTCGATCGATCAGGAGGCGCGGGCCACGCGTTCGCGCGCGGCCCGGCGGCGCAAGCGCGTGACGCCCGGCCCATCACCGTATTGCACGCCGCTGCCGCGCATTGCGCCGCCGGGCCGGACGCATACGGTGCTCGCGCCGCTGCCCGTCGCGGCGCT
>NZ_JBISDG010000072.1:0-8081 GCF_044472985.1 Roseovarius salis
GACTGGGCCGAGGCGATCATCGCCGCGGCACGGGCGGCGGGCGTGCGCGCCGTCGTGACCGGCTATGCCCCGGTCGGGCCGGTCGCCGAGCGCCTGTCGCGGGTCCAGCCTGCGCTCGAAGCGGCCGGGCTGTCGCTGCACCGGATCCGCCGGCGTTATGATGCGCTGGTCTGGCCACACGCCACGCGCGGCTTCTTCGCCGTCAAGAAGAAGATTCCCGACCTGCTCGCCGCCCTTGACATCGCAACCTGATCGCGCCGATCTGCGCGCACCTGCCGGCTTTTGCGCACGGGGCCGGTCACGAAACGCCGGGCGCCCGCCAGGGGGAATGCCACCGGCCGGCGCCAGAGGGTATCGCGATGCAGACCAGTTCCATTCCCGCGACGCGGGACCTCGTTTTGATCGGCGGCGGGCACACACATGCCCTCGTTCTGAAACGCTGGGCGATGGATCCGCTGCCCGGCGCGCGGGTGACACTGGTCAATCCCGGCCCCACGGCGCCCTATTCGGGAATGCTGCCGGGACACGTTGCCGGCCACTACACGCGCGAGGCGCTGGATATCGACCTGGTTCGGCTGGCGCGGCGCGCCGGCGCGCGCCTGGTTCTGGGCCGCGCCTGCGGCATTGACACGACCGCGCACTGCGTACGGGTCGAGGGGCGCCCCGATATCTGCTTCGACGTCGCCTCGATCGACATCGGGATCACCAGCGCGATGCCCGATCTGCCGGGTTTCGCCGAGCACGCCATGCCCGCCAAGCCGCTCGGGCCTTTCGCCACCGCATGGACGGCATTCCGCGCGGGGCGTGGCCCGGCGCGCCTCGTCGTGATCGGCGGCGGCGTCGCCGGGGCGGAACTCGCGATGGCCATGGCGCACGCCATGCGCAAGGACAGCCGGGCGGCGGACGTCACGCTGCTGGAGCGTGACCGCGCCTTTGCCGCGCTTGGGGGGATGGCCGCCCGGCGCCTGCGCGCCGCGCTCTCGCGGCAGGGCGTCACGCTGCAAGAAGGCACCGCGCCGGCCCGCGTTACCTCCGAGGGCGTCGTACTGGACGATGGCCGGATCCTGCCGGCCGATTTCGTCACCGGCGCGGCCGGCGCACGTCCGCATCCGTGGCTGGCCACCACCGGCCTGACCGATGAAAGCGGTTTCATACCGGTGGATTCACGCCTGCGCAGTTCCGTCCCGACGATTTTCGCCGTCGGTGACTGCGCGGCGATGACCGCAACACCGCGCCCGAAGGCCGGTGTCTATGCCGTGCGTCAGGCGCCCGTGCTGTGGAACAACCTGCGCTGCGCGCTGGCCGGGACGGGCGGGCAGCGACCCTATCGGCCGCAGCGCGATTACCTCAAGCTCGTCTCGCTGGGCGGGCAATCCGCGCTCGGGGAACGTTTCGGCATCGCCCTCGCCGCGCCGTGGCTGTGGCGGCTCAAGGACCGCATCGACCGCCGTTTCATGGACGGCTTCGCACGGGATCGCCGTGCCGCGCCCCCGCCCCTGCCATGGCCACGCGCCGCTGGCGCTGCCGAGGCGCAAGGCGGCAAGCCTTTCTGCGGCGGCTGCGGCGCCAAGGTCGGGGCGGCCGCGCTGAACCCGGCGCTGCAGAGTACCGGGGCGCCCGGGCTGGGCGACGATGCGGGCCTGCTGGTGACGGGCGGCATGCGGCAGGTCATCAGCACCGATCACCTGCGCGCCATGGTCGATGATCCGGTCACCATGGCCCGGATCGCCGCCGTTCACGCGCTGGGCGACATCTGGGCGATGGGCGCGGCCCCGCAGGCCGCGCTGGCCTCGGTCATTCTGCCGCGGCAGTCGCCGCGGCTGGCCGAGCGCGCGCTGACCGAGATCATGCAGGCCGCGCGCCACATGATCACCGATGCGGGCGCGGACATCGTCGGCGGCCACAGCACGCAAGGGGACGAGCTGACCATCGGCTTCACGGTGACCGGGATCTGCCAGCACGCGCCAATCACGCTGTCAGGCGCATCGCCGGGCCAGCCCCTCGTGCTGACCAAACCCATCGGCAGCGGCGTCATCATGGCAGCAGAGATGGAGGGCAGGGCCCGGGGCGCCGACGTGGCCACCGCGCTGGACTGGATGGCGCAACCGCAGGGCGGCGCGGCCGACGTGCTTGCCGGGGCCACGGCCATGACCGATGTCACCGGCTTCGGGCTTGCCGGGCACCTGTCCGCCCTTTGCGCCGCCTCCGGCGTCGGGGCCGAGCTCTGGTCCGGGGCGGTGCCGCTGATGGCCGGCGCGCTGGAGCTGTCGGCGGGCGGCGTGCGGTCGTCGCTCTTCGCGGAAAACGCCCACGGCCATCCCGCCGCGGCCGATGACGCGCGACGCGCACTGATGTTCGACCCGCAGACCGGCGGCGGCCTGCTCGCCGCCGTTGAGGGCGACCCCGAAGACCTGTTGACGCGGTTGCGCGCCGCGGGCTACCGGGCGGCCGTTATCGGCCGCACGACAGGGCATCGCGGTCAGGTCGATATCGTCTGAAGCGCCGCCTCGATCCGCGCTGCGGTGTCGTCCAGCGCCACGGGCGTCAACGCATCGGTCGCGACGGTCGCCGCCACCCGGCGCCGCGAGTCGCGGGCGGATTTCTCATAGGCGGGGTCGTAATGGTCGGCTGCAAGCGCCCGGCACAGCGCGACGCGGTCACCCGAATCGATCAGCCCGAACCAGCCGTCGACCACCGCGTGCCCCCGAAAGCGCCGCAACGGCGCCAGCTTGGCCTTCAGCGCCGCACCATCGGCCAGCACATCGGCATAGGCCCCGGCAAGATAGCGCGCCCGCGCCTCCAGCGGGGCCGTCACCTCGATCGACGGCGCGGCGCACATCGCCTGCCACAGCGACGGCGGCAGGTTGAGGGCGCCGATCTTGCTGCTCTCGGCCTCCACGATCACGGGCCGCGCCGGATCGAGACGCCAAAGCGCGCTGGACAGCGCGGTTTCGAACGCCTTCTGGCTCGGCTGCACGCGGCCGAGGCCACCGAGGATGGAGCCGCGGTGCCGCGCCAGATCCTCGAGGTCCAGCACCTGAACGCCGCGGCGCTCCAGAAGCGTCAGGAGCTCGGTCTTGGCCGTCCCTGTGTATCCGCCCAGCTGCACCAGCCGGTGACGCAGTGGCGCGTCATAAAGCGCCTGCACGATCAGCCGGCGGAACGCCTTGTATCCCCCCTCCACCGTTTCCGCGCGCCATCCGATTTCGCGCAGCATCCAGGCAAAGGCGCCCGACCGCTGCCCGCCCCGCCAGCAATAGACGAGCGGCCGCCAGCCGCCGTCATGCGCGCTCAGCGCCGTCTCGACGTGATGCGCCGCATTGCGGAACACCAGTGCCGCCCCGATCTTGCGCGCGCGAAAGGGCGATTCCTGCTTGTAGATCGTGCCGACCCGTGCGCGCTCCGCGTCATCCAGGACCGGCAGGTTGATCGCACCGGGGACGTGATCCTCGGCGTACTCCGAGGGGCTGCGGACATCTATCACCGCATCGAAATCATGCGAGAACACGTCGGCCAGGCCGGTAAGGGAGATCATGCCCGCGTCTTATCCCGTCGCCCCCCAACATGAAAGCCCGCGCTGCAAGGCGCAGGTGAGGGCACTGCACGACAAGATCGCGACGGACGTGGTGGCCCACAAAGACGCTTCGCGACGGCGCCGCGAAGCCCCGCGTTCGCGAAACCGATTGAAGACACCGGGGCGGTTTTGCTACGCGGTCGTGCCAGACCTTTCTGACAGGGCTCATGCAGCCGGGAGCGACGTGTGAACGATTACGATTACATCATCGTCGGCGCAGGATCGGCCGGTTGCGTTCTCGCGGAGCGATTGAGCGCGTCGGGGCGCCACAGGGTTCTCGTGCTGGAAGCGGGAAATCGGGGCAGGTCACCGTGGATCGGACTGCCGATCGGGTATGGAAAGACGTTTTTCGACCCCCGCGTGAACTGGAAATACGAAACCGAGGCCGAAGAGACGCTCGGCGGTCGAAAGGGATACTGGCCGCGGGGCAAGGTGGTCGGCGGGTCGGGCGCGATCAACGCTCTGGTCTATGCCCGCGGGCTGCCGCGGGATTTCGACGACTGGGAAGCCGCGGGGGCGACGGGCTGGGGCTGGTCGACGGCCCTGGAGACCTATGAAGCGATGGAAACGCGGTCTGACGCTGACGGCACGCGACGGGGAAACGGCCCGCTGCACGTGCAGGATGTGGCGGACCAGATCCACCCGGCCAACCGGCACTTCTTCAACGCCGCGCGGGAACTTGGTCATCCCGTCACCGCTGACATCAACGGCACCGGCAGCGAAGGCGCGGCGGCCTACCGGATCAACACCAGCGGCGGGCGCAGGATGCACTCTGCCCGCGCCTTCCTCGCCCCTGCCCTGAAGCGGGCGAACGTCACCCTGATAACCGGCGTTCTGGTCGAACGGATCGGGTTTTCAGACGGCCGCGCTGTCACGGTTCATGCCCGCCAGAACGGGCAGGCCGTTTCGTATCGAACAAGGGGCGAGATCATCCTGTCGGCGGGGTCGATCACGTCTCCGCGCTTGCTGCAACTTTCGGGCATCGGCCCTGCCGAGTTGCTGAAATCCCACGGGATCACGCCGCTGGTGCATGCACCGCATGTCGGCGGCAATCTGCAGGATCATCTTGGCATCAACTACTATTTCCGCGCCACCGAACCCACGCTGAACAATGCCCTGCGTCCTTTCACGGGCAAGCTGCGGGCGGCGATCCGGTATGCCCTGGCCCGGCGCGGACCATTGGCGCTGTCGGTGAACCAGTGCGGTGGCTACTTTCGCTCTGCACCGGGTCTCGGCCAACCCGATCAACAACTCTACTTCAACCCTGTCACCTATACCACGACGCCCAAGGGCAAGCGCACCGTGGTACAACCCGATTCCTTTCCCGGCTTCATGCTTGGGTTCCAGCCGGCGCGCCCCACCAGCCGCGGACGCATTGACATAAGTGCCAACGCCGCGGATGCGCCGCCCGTGATCCGGCCCAATTCCCTTGCAACCGAGAAAGACGTCGAGCAGGTCATCGCGGGTGGCAGGCTTTGCCAACGCCTGATAAACACCGCGGCCTTGCGGCAACTGGTGGACAGCGCCATGGAGGCCGACCTGACGAGCATGAATTCCCAGGAGCTGCTTGCCGATTTCCGGCAAAGAAGCAGCACCGTTTTTCACCCCGTCGGCACCTGCCGCATGGGGGCGGAGCCCGAAAGCTCGGTGGTGTGTCCGCGGCTGAAGCTGCACGGCATGGACGGGCTGCGGGTGGTCGACGCTTCGGTGTTTCCCAACATTACCTCCGGCAATACCAACGCACCGACAATGATGTTGGCCCATCGCGCGGCCGACCTGATCCTGCAGGACGCGGCATGAGCACCCCCTATTCCACCTCTGGCGCCGTGCCGCGCAGCCATGATCCCGGCCGCGAGGATAATGGCCCGCGCATCCGAAGGATCGAGACATTCTGCACCCCGTTGATCGGCTTTGTCCGTGTCACGGCCGAGGACGGCTCGAATGGATGGGGCCAGGTCGCGACCTACAACAGCGATCTCTCCTGCGAGATACTGCACCGCCAAGTCGCACCCTGGACGCTGGGGCGCGGGACAGACGCGCTCGAGGCCGTGATCGGCGAGATCCCCTTGCGCGAGCACAAGTTTCCCGGCAGTTACCTGCGCCGCGCGATGGCGGGGCTGGACACGGCGGTATGGGATTTGCGCGGCAAGGCCACGGGCAAGCCCGTGACTGAATTGCTCGGCGGATCCGCCGGACCGGTCCGCGTTTACGCCTCTTCGATGCGGCGCGACATCGCGCCAAAAGACGAGGCGGCGCGCCTGGCGGCCCTGCGCGACCGGGACGGCATCGATGCCTTCAAGGTGCGGGTCGGGGCGGAATGCGGCGAGGACCGCGATGAATGGCCCGGGCGGACGGAGGCGATCATTCCCGCCATCCGGCGGGCGATGAGCGACGACGCGGCGCTGCTGGTCGACGCCAATTCTGGCTTCGGCACCGCCCGCGCCATCGAGGTGGGCAAGATGCTCGAGGACAATGACTACGAGCATTTCGAGGAACCCTGCCCCTACTGGATCCTTGAGCAGACGGCCGAGGTTACGCGCGCGCTGAACATCGATGTCGCGGGCGGCGAGCAGGACTGGGACCTGCAGCAGTGGAAAAGGATGATCGCGATGCGGGCGGTGGACATCCTCCAACCCGATATCCTGTACCTTGGCGGCATCGTGCGCAGCATGGAGGTGGCGCGGATGGGCCACGCCGCCGGCCTGCCGTGCACCCCCCACTGCGCGAACCTTTCTCTGGTGACCCTGTTCACGATGCACATGCTGCGCGCCATTCCCAATGCCGGCCGCTATCTCGAGTTCTCCATCGAGGGGCCCGACTATTACCCTTGGCAACGCGACCTGTTTCGGAACGATCCATACCGGGTCAGCGACGGCCAGGCTGTTGTCACCGACGCGCCCGGCTGGGGGGTCGAGGTCAATCCCGAATGGTTGGCCAAATCCGCGTACAAGTGCAGCGAACTCGACTGACGCAGGTCGTCCGCGGGCATCCGAGACATAACGGGCCGTGAACTACGCACACCCCTGGCTTCGGAACCAGGCCAATCCCGGTCAGTGGTGCCTGATGAGGCGGCGGATGGTGTCGGTCATGCCTGGTAGCTGCGGGCCGGCCGGCCCACTCAGCGCACTAACAGCGTGTCAACCTGGAGGAGCTTGTCGTATAAGCGGGGCCACGAAGTTCGGCGGGACACTTCATGTCAGCCGCCCGCCAAGCTGACCCGCCCAAGCGGGCGCGATGCACTCCGGAATGCACCCCGCGGAAAGAAAGACCCATTTCCTTTCCAACCACAAAAATCCAAAGTTTAAGCGTGATGGCGGAGACGAAGGGATTCGAACCCTCGAGACCCTTTCGGGCCTACTCCCTTAGCAGGGGAGCGCCTTCGACCACTCGGCCACGTCTCCGCCGATCCGTCTAACGGTGTTGACTGCGGAAAACAAGGCGGAATTGGCAGGGATATCGGGCCGGATACGGCACGCGCCCCGGTCATGCCGCGCCCAGCGGGGCGCATGCATGCACCGGCGCGCTGCACCCGAGTGGGAAGCCGGCACAAGGTCTGGATGTGACACGGGAAATGGTGGAGCCTAGGGGGATCGAACCCCTGACCTCTTGCATGCCATGCAAGCGCTCTCCCAGCTGAGCTAAGGCCCCGTTTGGCGGCGCCCGTTCCGGATCGCCGTGCGCCGGTATCTAGGCAAAGCGCCCGGCGGGATCAAGCGGAAAATCCCGCCGCGCGGGCCTCAACTCTCGTTGTCCTCGTTGGACACGTCGGCGATGTCGTCCAGCGACACGTTGTCATCGTCGTCATCCTCGAGCACGTCGTCGCCGAGATCGACATCGACATCATCCTCCAGCACGTCCGAATCGACGTTGGAGTCCGAGGACTTCGCCTTCTTGGTCTCGGCATCCTCCGTGTCGGCGGTGATCGACCGGGACTTGCCGGTATCGACCTCGACAACCTCGCCGGTATAGGGGCTGACGATCGGATTCTTGTTCAGGTCGTAGAAGCGCTTGCCGGTGGTCGGGCAGACGCGCTTCACGCCCCATTCTTCCTTGGGCATGGGAAATCCCTCTTGCAACTCTCGAGTCTTGCAGACGATCCGCGCCACCTGCCATAAGCGGTGTAAGGTGTCAAAGCCTTTGCGCAGGGCCGCGCGGGGCGTCACGGCGAGGGCATATGGGCCATCACGTTCTTCCCGGCAACCCCCCGGTTGCCCTGACCCTGCGCCGCTCGGCGCGGGCGCGGCGGATTTCGCTGCGCGTTTCGGGGCTGGACGGGCGCGTGACGCTGACGCTGCCCCGCGGCGTGGCGGAGGATGAAGCGCTGGCCTTTGCCCGGGACAAGGCCGGCTGGCTGCGCCGCCAGCTCGGCAAGCGGCCCGAGGATGTCCTCGTCGGCCCGGGGGCGGAAATCCCGTACCAAGGCCGCCTCATGCGGATCGTCAGCGGCCCCGGGCGCGGCGTGCAGCAGGCGGGCGGCACGCTTGTCGTGCCCGGCCGGGCCGAGGCC
>NZ_JBISDG010000073.1:0-7907 GCF_044472985.1 Roseovarius salis
CGGTGTCTCGACGCCAAGCGCCGCCGTCTCGGCCGGTGCCGGGGTGTCGGGGGCGTCGGTCGTGGCCACGACGCCCGACGCGCCCCCTTCGACGCCATCCCGCCCGGTGGCGCCGGTCCCCGTCGGGGCGGTCGGCGATGGCTCCTGCGTTTCGGCCGCATCCTTCGGCTCTGCGGTTGCCGCAGCCTGAGCGCGCGTGTCGGGATCCGCCCCCGGCTCCGCAGCAGCATCGGCTTTTTCCGCGGGCGGCTCCGCCGCGGTATCCGCCCCGGCCACGCGGCGCTGCATCGGCGCGATGATGATTTCTTCCTCCGAGAATACCTGTTCGCCCGTTTCCGGCGACCGCATGGACAGGCTGAGCACCCGCGGCGCCTCGCTCGGGGCGATCTCGAGGAATTGCACGAACTCGCCGCTCGAGTCCGGCCGGAAACTGGAAAGCTCCTTGTCGTCCACGCGGATCGACATCTCCCAGCCCGGACGCCCCTTGCCGGCAACCAGCATCTGGCCCTCGGGATCGAGGCGAAAGGTACTGATCGTCGGCGGTTCCGGCGCTTGACCTGCCGGCGCGGATGGTTCGGGCGCGGTTTGCCCGGCTTCAGACGTCTTGGCCGTTTCGCTGACCGCGTCGCGCGCTTCGGACCCCGGCGCCGGCTGCGCTGTCTGCGTATCAGGATCAGGTGCCCGCTCGGTCCGCGTCCCGGGCGAGGGGTCTGCGGGTGCATCCACCCCGGGCTCCGGCGCCGCGCCGGTCTCGGACTGTGGTGCCGTCCCGACCGTGTCCGGCGTCCGCGTGGGCGACGTGACGACACCGGCAAGATAAAGCCCCGCGCCAACGGCGACCACCGCCGCCCCCACGACACCGGCCGCCTGGGCGCCGGTCAATCCAGCCAATCTAGTCATCCGTTTCCTTCCGTCGGCGCCCGGCTCTGCGGCACGGTTGCCGGACAATAGCAACCCGGTTATCTAGGGTCAAAATACCTGGTCCACAAGCTTGGAACACATCATGACAACGCGCTCGGTCTGTGTCTTTTGCGGCTCACGCACCGGCGGAGCGCCGGAATTCGAGCAAGACGCGGCACGGCTTGGCACCGCGCTGGCCGGTGCGGGCTGGCGGCTGGTCTACGGGGCCGGCGACGTCGGGCTGATGGGCGCGGTGTCGCACGCGGCAAAGGCGGCGGGCGGCGACACGCTCGGCGTGATACCCGCGCACCTCGTCCCGCGCGAGACCAGTGGCCGGGCCGCATCCGGGCATGTCGTCACCGAGACCATGCACGAGCGCAAGAAAGTCATGTTCATGAACTCCGACGCGATCGTGGTGCTGCCGGGCGGCGCGGGCTCGCTCGACGAGTTCTTCGAGGTGCTGACATGGCGCCAGCTCGGCCTTCATGCCAAGCCGCTTTGCCTGCTGAATACCGGCGGGTACTGGACGCCGCTCACGAACCTGATCGACCATGTCATCGACGGCGGCTTCGCCGACGCCTCGCTTAGGGATTTTGTCACCGTGTGCGATACGGTTCAGGAGCTCTGCGCGACCCTGCGCGCCGCCCTGTCCTGACGCCAGGTGGCGGTCGAGTAGATCGCAAGCGCCGTCCAGATCAGGCCGAACGCGATGGCGTGCCAAAGGCTGAAAACCTCGCGGAAGACCAGCGTTGCGACAAGAAACTGCAGCGTGGGATTGACATACTGCAACAGCCCCACCGTCGCCAGCCGCAGCCGCCGGGCGGCATAGCTGAACAGGATCAGCGGCGTGGCCGTCAACGGGCCGGACACCGCCAGCAGCACGCTGTCGGACAGGGAGCCCGCGAAATATCCGCCTCCGGCCGAGTGCACGTGTCCGAGTACCGCCAGCGCGAGGGGCGACAGCAACAGCACCTCCGCCGTCACCGAAACGACGGGCCCCACGCTCAGGTATTTCTTGACCACCCCGTAGAGACCGAAGGTCGTCGCAAGGATGAGGGCGATCCACGGCGCCACCCCGAGCCCCGCGGTCAGCACCACCACCGCGACCGCCGCCAGGCCGACCGCCGCCGTCTGCGCGCGTCCCAGTCTTTCGCGGAAGAACAGCGCGCCGAACAGCACCGAGGCCAGCGGAAACGTGTAGTATCCCAGCGATGCCTGTATCGCCTTGCCCATCTGAATTGAGCTTATGAAAAAGAACCAGTTGGTCGATATCATCAGCGCGGCGAACCCCACCACCACGGCATCACGCCGCCGCGAGAGCGCCAGCCCCAACTGCCCGATACGGCCCTGAACCATCAGGACGGCGGCGAAAAAGACACAGGACCAAAGCGTGCGGTGCGCCAGCACCTCCAGCGGCGGCACATGGGACAGAAGCTTGTAATAAAGCGGCGAAAGCCCCCAGATGATGCAGGCGCACAGCATCGCCGCGACGCCCTTGAAACTCTCCGACATTGGGCCTCCCGCCTCGATCCGACAGCGTCTTGCTGACGTGGAACGCAGCGGAAGGCAAGCCCGTCGCGGAGGATATCACAGATTGGGGTCGAGCTCGGCCTTGAGCAGTTTCTCCACCTTGTCGAGGGGGTGGTTCGTCAGGTCCTTTGGCAATTCGGCCACCACGCGCGCGGCCACCTCCTTGTGCAGCTTGTCGCGCAACTCGCCCAGCACCCGCGACGGCGCGACAAGCACGATCCGCTTGAAGGCGTCCTTGTGCGCGTACTTGTACAGCAGGTCCGCCATGTCGTCGGCAAAGCGGTCCTTGGCGAGCGCATGCCAATCGGTATCCTCCATGGCCGAGCGCTGCCCGGCGCCGGAATCCGCACGGCGCCCGGGGGGATGCGTGCCCTGATCGTGGGTCGCGGGATTTTCCTGCTGTTCGAGCCGCACCACGTTGAGATCGGGATTGATCGCGTCGAGGTCGTTGCGCAGGAAAAGCGCCTTTTGCCCGTCCGCGATCAGCACCCAGGTGCCCTTTGTCAGTGTCGCCATGTCAGCTCTCCCATTGTCATGTCTGCCCGACGCGAGACTATGCACTGCACGGCACGTCGCGCGATGATCCGGATCAATTCGGTGCGCGTTGCGCGGGATGCGTGCCCATCCGCCCGGCGCAACCGCGGCAACGAAAAGGCCCTGCCTGTGACAGCAGGGCCTTTCCATCGTGTCGAGAGGCCCCGCGGCCCCTTACATCCGCGATGCCACGTTTTCCCAGTTCACGAGGTTGTCGAGGAAGTTCTGCAGGTAGGCCGGGCGCTTGTTGCGGAAGTCGATGTAGTAGGAATGCTCCCAGACATCGCATCCCAGAAGCGCGGTCTGGTTGAAGCAAAGCGGGTTCACCCCGTTCTCGGTCTTGGTGACCTTGAGGCTGCCGTCGGTGTCCTTGACCAGCCATGCCCAGCCGGACCCGAACTGGCCCACGCCCGCGGCGGTGAACTCTTCCTTGAACTTGTCGACCGAGCCAAAGCTTTCGGTGATCGCCTTTTCCAGCTCGCCGGGCATGCCGGTGCCGCCCGGGGCCATCATCTGCCAGAACTGCGTGTGGTTCCAGTGCTGCGAGGCGTTGTTGAAGATCCCGCTCTGCGCGATGGCGTTCGGGTCATACGTGCCCTTCACGATCTCCTCGACCGTCTTGCCTTCCCACTCGGTGCCGGCGATCGCCTTGTTGCCGTTGTCGACATAGGCCTTGTGGTGAATGTCATGATGGTATTCCAGCGTCTCCTTGGACATGCCGTTGGGCGCCAGCGCGTCATGGGCGTAAGGAAGATCGGGAAGTTCGAAAGCCATGTTGGTCCCCTGTTCGTTTGCGTTGAACTCGTGATTGTACATGGTAGCCGGGAGGCCGCAACGTCAAGCCCCGTATCGGTAGCGGGCGGGCATGAAGGGCCGTGCTGGTGTCAGGCGAAGAACCCGACCTCGCCCCCCGGCGCCGCCGCGTCGCTCAGCAGGCCGAACACATACTCCGCCACCGAGCGGAAGCAGATGACCTTGACCGTCTCCGCGTCCTCCATCCAGATGGCCGCGGGCACCTGCGCCATGCGGGTGCGGCGGATCTCGCCGGGGTCGAAGCGGCCCGGCGCAATGTCCACCGGGCAGAGCTTGGCGATCACCTCGCGCACGGTCTTGCCCCGGATCTCGAACACCGCGCGGGCATCAGAGACATCGACGGCGAGGAAATGCACGCCCGCCAGCGCCGTTTCGATGCCCGCCAGCGTTTCGGCCACCTGCCCGTGGTCCACCATCAGCAGCAGCTCGTCGGGTGACATCCACGCGGCGGCGCGGTTGCCCGAGACGCTGATCCCGCGCAGGCCGGGCATGGCGGCGCCGGTGGCCGCCTCGACCGCCCTTTTCACCTTGTCCGAGGACAGATCGCCGCGCAGGGTGATCATGCCCTGAAGCCCCGCCTCGCGCACGGCGACGGTCCCCTCGTACGCGGCGTTCTTCAGCGCGCTGACAGCCTCAGACATTCTGCTTCTCCCCGTCCTTGTCGTAGAAAACCGGATCGACGATCTTGGCGGTCATCACAGTACCGTCCACGCGCGGGAACTCCAGCACCTCGCCCATCCGGTCCGGGCCGTGCAGCACAAGCCCCATTGCGATGCCGCGCCCCAGCGTGGGGGAATGATAGGTCGAGGTCACCCGCCCCTGCACGTTCCGCTGGCCGTTGGCATTCGTGCCCTCCGCGGTGGCATAGGCCCCGTCCGGCAGCACGCCGCCATCCGTTGTTTCCAGCCCCACCAGCTTCCACCGGGTTGGGTCGGCCATGTGCTTGCGCTCCTGCGCGCGCTTGCCGATGTAGTCGTCCTTCTTCTTCGAGATCGCCCAGTGCATGTTGAGGTCCTGCGGGATCACCGTGCCGTCGGTTTCGTCGCCGATCATGATGAATCCCTTCTCGGCGCGCATGACATGCATCGCCTCGGTGCCGTAGGGCATGACGCCGAACTCCGCGCCCGCTTCCATCAGCTTGTCCCAGAGCGCGCGGCCCTGCCCCGCCGGCGCGGCCAGTTCGAACGACAACTCGCCGGCAAAGGAGATGCGGAAGGCGCGCGCCCTGATACCCGCCACGGTGATTTCCGCCCATCCCATGAAGCTCAGAGCGTCGGCGGAGATGTCATCATCGGTGAGCTTTTCCAGCATCTTGCGGGAATTGGGGCCCGCCACGCCAATCTGGGCGTATTGCTCGGTCACGTTGGCAACGTAAACCTGCCAATCCCACCATTCGGTCTGTAGCCATTCCTCCATGTGGCCGTGGATACGCTCGGCGCCGCCGGTCGTGGTGTGGCAAAGGAAGGTATCGTCGTCCAGTCGCGCCACCACGCCGTCATCCATCAGAAAGCCGTTCTCGCTGCACATCAGCCCGTAGCGGCAACGCCCCGGCTTCAGCGTCGACATCATGTTGGTATAGAGCATGTCCATGAACCGGCCGGCATCGGGTCCCTTGACGACGATCTTGCCGAGGGTGGAGGCATCCAGCAGGCCAAGGCTCTCGCGGACCTGCCGTATCTCGCGGTGCACCGCGTCCTCGCGGCCCTCACCGTCGCGGCGGTAACAATAGGGCCGGCGCCAATGGCCCACCGGTTCCCAATCCGCCCCGTTGGCATCGTGCCAGTCATGAATGGGCGTCTTGCGAACGGGCTGGAACAGCGGGCCGCGCGCCTCGCCGGCGATCGAGGCCATGGAAATCGGCGTGTAGGGCGGGCGGAAGGTCGTGGTGCCGGTCTGCGGTATGGGCTGGCCGAGCGCGTCGGACAGGATCGCCAGGCCATTGATGTTGCTCAACTTGCCCTGGTCGGTGGCCATGCCGAGCGTGGTGTACCGCTTGGCGTGCTCGACGCTTTCGTAACCTTCCCGTGCGGCAAGCTGGATGTCGCTCACCTTCACGTCGTTCTGGTAGTCCAGCCACGATTTCATGCGCAGCTGCATCTTGGCGCCCTGCGGCATCAGCCAGACCGGCTCCAGCGGGGCCTCGCCCACGTCCTCGGCCCTGGGGGCCGCGCCCTCGCCGGGGGCATGCCCGCTGGCCCGCGCCGCCGCGCGACCGGCGTCATGCGCATCGGCGAGCACGCCGTCGAGATGCAACGCACCGTTCGCAGACCCCGCGGACAGGACAAACCGCTGGCCGTCATCCCCGGTCGGCGGGTTATCCACATCCGGGCGGAACAGCGCCTGCGCCTCGTCCCAGATCAGCTTGCCGCCGCAATGCGACCACAGGTGAACCACGGGCGACCACCCGCCTGACATCGCCACGGCGTCGCAGGCGACCTCCTCCAGCACGGAGCCCTCGCCCGCCTGGGCGCAGATGCCGACACCCTCGACGCGCCTGCCGCCCACGACCTTGGCGATGCCCTTGCCGGTTTCGACGCGGATGCCCATCCCGCGAGCCTTGTCGGCCAGCGCACCGCCGCCGTTCGCGCGCGCATCGACGATCAACGGCACCTCCAGCCCCAGCTCCTTAAGGGTGATGGCGGTGCGATAGGCATCGTCGTTGTTGGTCACGACCACCGTGCGGTCGCCGATCGAAACGCCGTAATTCACAGCATAATCGCGCACGGCCGAGGCAAGCATCACACCGGGCACATCGTTGCCGGCAAAGCTCAGCGGCCGCTCGATGGCGCCGGTCGCGGTCACCACCTGCCCGGCACGTATGCGCCAGAGACGATGGCGGGGACCGTCCGCGCCGGGGCGGTGGTCGTTCACCCTCTCGTACCCCAGAACATAGCCGTGATCGTAGATCCCCGCGCCCATCATGCGGGTGCGCAGGGCGACATTGTCCATCGCCTGCAGCGCCGCAACGGTTTCGTCCACGTACTTTTCCACAGGCTGCCCGTCGATCGCTCCGCCATCGACCGGCGCGCGCCCGCCCCAGTGGGCAGTCTGTTCGATAACCAGCACGCGCGCGCCGGTTTCGGCCGCGGCGCGTGCCGCCTGCAACCCCGCGACGCCGCCGCCGACAACCAGCACGTCCACGAAGGCATAGAAATGCTCGTAGCTGTCCTCGTCGGTATACTGGGGCGCCTTGCCCAGCCCGGCAGACTGGCGGATGAACGGCTCGTAGATGTGTTTCCAGAACGGGCGGGGATGAATGAACATCTTGTAGTAAAACCCCGCCGGCAGGAACCGCGCGAGCTTGTTGTTGACCACGCCCACGTCGAATTCGAGCGAGGGCCAGTGGTTCTGGCTTTCGCAGACCAGCCCGTCGAACAGCTCGGTGGTGGTGGTGCGCTGGTTCGGCTCGAAGCGCGTGCCGCGGCCGAGTCCCACGAGCGCGTTCGGCTCCTCCGCCCCGCTGGCGACCACGCCGCGCGGGCGGTGATACTTGAACGAGCGGCCCACCATCATCTGGTCGTTGGCCAGCAGGGCCGAGGCGACCGTATCGCCCTCCACACCCTGCATATGCTTGTCATTGAAGCGGAATTTCAGCGTGCGCTCCCGGTTGAGGAGGCGCCCGCCCTTGGCCAGACGCGTGCTCATGCCAGTTCTCTCCAGCTCCAGCCCGGCCGCCTGGCCGAGATCTTGTCCTTGATGTCCTGCGGCGGTTCGGTGGTCTGGGCGCTGTAGGTGCCGAACACCTCCAGCGTCACCGTGCAGCGCGCGGCATGAAACCACTTGCCGCAGCCATTGGCATGCCGCCAGCGCTCGAAATGCACGCCGCGCGGGTTCACCTTCTCGAAGAGATAGGCGTGGAAGGCGTCATCGCTCGATCCCGGGCCGTGGCGCTTCAGATGCGCCTCGCCGCCGGGGGCGAACTCGGATTCCTCTGCCTTGACGCCGCAATACGGGCATTCGAGGGTCAGCATGCGCGTCTCCTCCGTGTGGGGTTCTGGAAATT
This sequence comes from Roseovarius salis, assembly GCF_044472985.1. Lineage (NCBI taxonomy): Bacteria > Pseudomonadati > Pseudomonadota > Alphaproteobacteria > Rhodobacterales > Roseobacteraceae > Roseovarius > Roseovarius salis. Next base: position 7,781 of record NZ_JBISDG010000073.1, read on the forward strand.
CGGGGAACCCGGTGGTCCGGGAATCAGACGGGGGGGGGGGGGGGGGGGGGGGGGGGGGGGGGGGGGGGGGGGGGGGGGGGGGGGGGGGGGGGGGGGGGGGGGGGGGGGGGGGGGGGGGGGGGGGGGG
>NZ_JBISDG010000074.1:0-6370 GCF_044472985.1 Roseovarius salis
CGCAGCCCCGCCCGCGCGCGCCCGGCGGCTGCCCGCGCCTCCGACATGGCGCGCGCCTCCGTGACGGCGGAATAGATCCGGTCGCGATCGGGCTGCGCCCCGATCGCATCGAGATACGTTTCGGTCAGCTGCACGGGGTCGATCTTTCCACGCCCGATGCCACGCCCCAGCTCGGCGGCGGTCATGGTCAGCCAGTCCTGCATGCCGGTATCCTCCTCGACCGTTCCGGAAAGCGACCGTAGCGGCACAGGCGCGCATGGACAATCCTGCACGACCCGCCATATGAGAAGGACATGGCAAGGGACACGGATATCCTGATCGTCGGCGGCGGCCTGAACGGCCCGGCGCTGGCATTGGCACTGGCGCAGGCGGGGTTCGCGGTGACGGTGATCGACGCGCTGCCGCAGCAGGTGCGCAAGAATGCCGCCTTCGATGGGCGCGCCTACGCGCTGGCGCTGGCATCGGTGCGGCTGCTCGCGGCCATCGGGATATGGAAACACGTCGCCGCGCATGCCCAGCCGATACTGGAGATCAAGGTTTCAGACGGGCGCGCGGGCGAGGGGCCGGCGCCGTTCTTCCTGCATTTCGATCATGCCGAGATCGAGGAAGGGCCAATGGGCCACATGCTGGAGGACAGGTTCCTGCGTCGGGCCTTTCTCGACGCGATGGACGCGCATCCGCGCATCACCCAGCTCACCGATACGGTGACGGCGCAGCAGGTGTCGGAGAGCGGGGTGACCGTGACGCTCGGCTCGGGGGACAGACTGTCGGGCCGGCTGCTGGTCGGCTCGGACGGGCGCAGCTCGGGAACGGCGGCAAGGGCGGGGATCGCGCGCACCGGCTGGGGCTACGGCCAGACCGCGCTGGTGGCAGCGGTGGCGCACGAGCTGCCCCATCACGGCGTGGCGCACCAGTTCTTCATGCCGCCTGGGCCGCTGGCGATCCTGCCGCTGCCCGGCAACGTGTCCTCCATCGTCTGGAGCGAGAGCGCGGAGACGGCGGCGGCCTTCGCGGCGCTTTCGGACGCCGATTTCCTGGCCGTGCTGCGCCCGCGCTTCGGCGATTTCCGGGGCCGGATCAGCCTGAAGGGCAAGCGGTATACCTATCCTCTGGGCCTGACCATCGCCAACAGCTTCGTGGCCGAGCGGCTGGCGTTGATCGGCGATGCGGCGCACGGGATGCACCCGATCGCGGGGCAGGGGCTGAACGCCGGTCTGCGTGACGTGGGCGCGCTGGCGCAGGTTCTGGGCGAAGCCGCGCGGCGGGGCGAGGATGTCGCCGCACCGGACGTGCTGGCCCGATACCAGCAATGGCGCCGCTTCGACACCGCGACGCTGGCAACGGTGACGGACGCGACCAACCGTCTGTTTTCCAACGATAACCCGCTGCTTCGGCTCGGACGCGACCTCGGCATGGGGGCGTTGGGCGCCATGCCTGCCCTGCGCCGCGGCCTCATCCGCGAGGCGGCGGGGCTGACCGGCGATCTGCCCGAGTTGATGAAGGGCTGAAGGGGGCGCTGCCCCCGTCGCCCTGCGGGCGACTCCCCCGGGGTATTTCGCACCAAGAAGAAACCGGGGGACGCGGTCACGCTGAACGCGAGAGCAGCCGGATGACCGTGTCGCCGTAACACCGCTCGTCGAGCAGGCGCAGCCCCGCGGGCGGGATGACGTCGGCGCTTTCCTCCCACGCGACCAGCGCCTCGCCGGACAGCCAGCCGGCGGCGATCGCGGCATCGAGGGCCTTTTCACCCAACCCCTTGCCATAGGGCGGATCGAGAAAGACGAGATCGCAGGGCGCTGGCGCGGGGCCGGGTTTGCGCGCATCGCGGGCAAGTATGGTGGCCCGGTCCCCGGCGCGGCAGAGCCCGATGTTGTCGCGCAGGAGACGCAGGGCGGCGCGGCCCTGCTCGACGAAGGTGACATGCGCCGCGCCGCGCGACAGGGCCTCGAGCCCCATGGCGCCGGTGCCGGCGAAAAGGTCAAGTACGCGTGCGCCGTGGAGATGGCCGGCATGGGCGCTGGCCAGCACGTTGAAAAGACTCTCGCGCACCCGGTCGGAGGTGGGACGCAGACGGGCGGCCGCGTCCCCCTTGCCGACCGTAGCGAGACGCCGGCCCCGGAATGCGCCGCCGATGATCCTCACGCCTTGAGCAGCGCCTTGAGGTCGGTGGCGGGGTTGCCCACGGCCGCCGGGTCGGGCGACTTGCCCGCGTCGATCAGCCGCTTGCCCACCATGTAGGCGCGCGCGTCGTTCATGGCATCCACGGCCAGCAGCCTGTCGCCGCCGTAATACCAGAACGACACGGCCCCCTCGCCATCGCCGGGGCGGGTCACGACGCTGTCATATCCCGTGTTGAGCCCGGCGATCTGCAGCTTGACGTCGTACTGGTCGGACCAGAACCACGGCCGGGGCACGTATGGCTTGTCCTCACCCAGCATGTTGGCCGCCACGCGCTCGGCCATGTCGATCGCGTTGGGCACGCTTTCCAGACGGATGCGCCGGCCCTCGTGCGGGAAGGACGCGCAATCGCCCGCCGCCCAGATCGACGGGTCGGAGCTGAGGCCGTATTCATCGACGCTGATGCCGTTGTCGACCTCCAGCCCCGCGGCCTCGGCCAGCCCGGTCGCGGGGGTTATGCCCACGCCCACGATGACGAAATCCACCTCCAGCGCGCTGCCATCCGATAGCCGCGCGCCGGTAACGCGCCCCTCGCCCAAAAGGGTTTCAAGGCCCGTTCCCTCGCGTATCTCGACCCCGTGGCTTTCGTGCAGCTTGCGGAAATAATCGGCGGTTTCCGGGCAGGCCACGCGTTGAAGGATGCGGTCGGCCATCTCGACCACCGTGACCCGCAAGCCCTTCGCGGCGGCCACCGCCGCCGCCTCGAGCCCGATATAGCCGCCGCCGACGATGAGCAGGCGCGCCCCCGGGCGGAATTCCGGCGCCATGCCGTCCACATCCGCGAGGTTGCGCACCACGTGCACGCCGTCCAGCTCGCCGCCGACGCTGCCGGGCAGACGGCGGGGCACCGAGCCCGTGGTCAGCGCCAGCTGGTCGTAGCCGATACTGCGCCCGCCGGCCACCACCACCTTGTCGGCGCGGTCGATCGCGGTGACGGTCTCGCTCAGGTGCAGGTCTATCCCGTTGTCGTCGTAGAAGCTCTCGGGGCGCAGGAACAGCCGCTCCAGTTCCATCTCGCCCAGCAGGTACTTCTTGGACAGCGGCGGGCGCTGATAGGGCGGCACGGGTTCTTCGCCGATCAGGGTGATCTGGCCGTCGTAGCCTTGTGCGCGCAGCGTCGCCACCAGCGACGCCCCGGCCTGCCCGGCCCCGATCACGACTATGCTGGACATGAAAGTTCCTTTGCGCGTTTCGCCATGGTCAGCGTGGAGTCACGACCCTATATGTAGCGGGAACCGGAACGCAATTGAAGGACAGGAAACGACGATGACCATTTCCGAAGGCGACAAACTTCCCGACGCGACACTTCTGGCCATGGGCGGCGACGGCCCCGAGGAGGTCAAGCTGTCCGACAAAACCGGCGGGCGCAGGATCGTCCTGTTTGCCGTGCCGGGGGCATTCACGCCCACCTGCCATTCGGCGCATGTGCCCAGCTTCGTCCGAACCGGGGACCAGTTCGCCGAAAAGGGCGTGGACGAGATCATCTGCGTGAGCGTCAACGATCCCTTCGTGATGTCCAACTGGGGCAAGGCGACGGGCGCCTCGGCGGCCGGTATCACCATGCTGGGCGATCCCGAAGCGGCGTTCACAAAGGCCATCGGGATGGATTTCTCGGCCCCGCCGGCCGGGCTGATCGACCGCTCCAGGCGCTACGCCATGCTGGTCGAGGACGGCACGGTCAAGCTGCTGCACGTCGAGGAGAATCCCGGCGCCTGCGAAACCTCCGCGGGCGAGGCGCTGCTGGCGGCGATGTAGGGCGGGTCATCCGCCTTTCCGGGTGGTCCCGCCACGGTCTCCGGGCGGCGGCGTGAGGATGTGCCGCAACAGCGCCAGCGGGTGCGCCCGGAGCGACAGGCGCGTCGCCACGTAATCCTCGACCACCTCCTCGGCGAGGCTCATCCGCGGGAGCGCCACCTCCGGTTCCTGGATCGCCTCGCCGTCCATGTCGCCGGCAAAAAGCGGCAGGGGCGCGTCGCCGGCCAGCGCGCGCGCCTGCCAGAGCGCCTCGCGCCGGGTGAGGCCCAGCGCGGCGAAGGCGTCGGCCTCGGCCAACCGGGTGACGGCCGCGGGGCCCACCCCCGCGCGGCGCCAGACATCCGCCACCGCCCTGTAGCCGTTGCCGCGCGCCGCGGCGATCCAGCTGGCATCCTCTTCCGACAGCCCCTTGACCTGCCGGAACCCCAGCCTCAGTGCCAGCCCGCCCCTGTCATCCGGTTCCATCACATTGTCCCAGAAGCTGGACTGGACGCAGACCGGGCGGACCTCGACCCCGTGCTCGCGCGCGTCGCGGATGATCTGGGCCGGCGCGTAAAAGCCCATCGGCTGCGAATTCAGCAGCGCGCAGGCGAAGATGCCGGGATGATGCCGCTTGACCCAGGCGCTGGCATAAACCAGCAGCGCGAAGCTGGCCGCGTGGCTTTCGGGAAAGCCGTAGGAGCCGAACCCCTCGATCTGGGAAAAGCAGCGTTCTGAAAAGTCGTCATCATAGCCGTTCTTCGCCATGCCGCGCAGGAAACGGGCCCGGAACTCGCCGACATTGCCGTGCTTGTTGAAGGTGGCCAACGACCGGCGCAGGCGGTCGGCCTCCTCGGGCGTGAAGCCCGCGCCGGTGATGGCGATCTGCATCGCCTGTTCCTGAAAAAGCGGCACGCCGAGGGTTTTGCCCAGCACCCGGCCCAGGGCGTCGGAGGGGAATTCCACCGGCTCCTCGCCGTTGCGGCGGCGGATATAGGGGTGAACCATGTCGCCCTGGATCGGGCCGGGGCGGATGATGGCGACCTCGATGACGAGATCGTAGAAGCAGCGCGGGCGCATCCGCGGCAGGAAGTTCATCTGCGCACGGCTTTCCACCTGGAAGACACCGATGCTGTCGGCGGCGCAGAGCATGTCGTAAACGGCCGGATCCTCGGGCGGCAGGGTGGCCAGCGTGTAATCCGCCCCGTGATGGCGGGCCAGCAGGTCGAAGGACTTGCGCAGGCAGGTCAGCATGCCGAGGCTCAGCACGTCGACCTTGAGGATGCCAAGCGCGTCGATGTCGTCCTTGTCCCAGCAGATCACGGTGCGGTTTTCCATGCTGGCGTTTTCCACCGGCACGAGTTCGTCCAGCCGCCCCTCGGTGATGACGAAGCCGCCGACATGCTGGGACAGGTGGCGGGGAAAGCCCTCGATCTCGCGCACCAGCTCCAGCGTCCGGCGCAGGCGGGGGTCGTCGGGGTCGAGGCCGATTTCCTGCAATCGCTGGCGTTGCAGGTTGCCGGCGGCGAAGACCCCCCAAAGCTGCGAGGACAGCGCGGCAAGCGTGTCCCGGCTCAACCCCATCGCGGCGCCGACCTCCCGGATGGCGCGCTTGCCGCGGTAGTGGATGACGGTGGCGCAGAGCCCGGCACGGTGGCGGCCGTAGCGGTCGTAGATATGCTGGATCACTTCCTCGCGCCGCTCATGCTCGAAATCGACGTCGATATCGGGGGGTTCGCCCCTTGCCTCTGACACGAAACGTTCGAAGACCATCGTGCCGGTCTCGGGCGACACGCTGGTGACGCCGAGGCAGTAGCACACGACCGAGTTGGCGGCCGAGCCGCGCCCCTGGCAGAGGATGCCGCGGGAGCGGGCGAAGGCGACAACATCGTTGACGGTGAGGAAATAGGGCTCGTAGCCCAGACGCGCGATCAGGTCGAGCTCATGCGCGAGCTGGCGGCGCACCCCGTCCGGCGCGCCGGAGGGATAGCGCCAGCGCAACCCCTCATGCGCCAGCCGTTCCAGCCGTGCCGCCGGGGTTTCGCCGCCCGCCACCTCGGCCGGGTACTCGTAACGCAGCTCGTCCAGCGAAAAGGTCAGGGTTCCCGCCAGCGTTCCCGCCCTGTGCACCGCGTCCTCGTGCCCGTGGAAAAGGCGCAGCATCTCCCTCTCCGAACGCAGGCGCCGCTCGCCATTGGCCAGCGCGGCGCGGCCGAGATCGGCCACCGGCCGGCCCTGCCGGATGGCGGTCAGCACATCGGCCAGCCGCCTTCGGCTGGCGTGATGCATCATCGGCGCGGCCGAGGCGAGGGTGGGCAGGCCCATCCGCCGGGCGACCCCGGCCAGCCGGTCGAACCGCGCCCGGTCCTGCCCGTCATAGCGCGGCGAAAGCACCAGGTGCATGTCCGCCCCGAACATGCGCACAAGCCGCCGCGCCGCGCGGCCCCATGCGGCCCTG
>NZ_JBISDG010000075.1:0-5937 GCF_044472985.1 Roseovarius salis
GCATCGGTCAGGGTTCGTCTGCTCAAGATCGCCTCCGTTTTCGATCTTGAATCAAACCTCATCCGATTTGGGAATCCCCTAAATGAAGACGCAACCTAGAGGCTGGCCTGCGTCCCTCCGTCACCTCGCAGCACGCGCCGGGAATCTTGCTCGCTCGGAAGTATTTGGCGGCTTTTAATAGAACATAGAAAGAACACACTTAGCACTTCTTTGAAGTGAAGGCGATCAGAGGGGGTCGCCGTCTCACTTTCATCGTTGCACATGGCGGTCAGCTTTTCCACCGGCATGTAGCGGCGGGAGACGGCCCACTCGTCGTTCTGCTCGAGCATGAGCGCGCCGACGAGCTGGATCACGGCCTCGCGGTTCGGAAATATCCCGACGACGTTGGTCCGTCGCTTGATCTCCTTGTTGACGCGCTCCAGCGGGTTGGGGCTGTGATTGACCGGCGGGGCTGCGCCCGTCAATCGGGGAGAGGGCCTGAGCCGTGCATCACCGCCGACGCCGCCCCGGCCGGAGCGGCGTTTTACGCTTCCATATATTTCAATGGGTTACGCGACGCTGGAAGAAAATAGGGGGTACGAGGGGGAGTAAAATCCCCCATACTGGAAAAAGTATGGGGGAATTTACAATTTACATAAGCCGGCCGGCAACGTTACCCGCATTTGGAATGGCCGCAGCTGGCGCAGGTCATGCAACCCTCGATCATGCGCATGTCGTATTGGCCGCAGGCCGGGCATGCCGGGCCCTTGGGCGCGTCGAGGTTGACCACCTGCGCCGTCGGGTCGCCCTTGAGGCCCAGCCCCTCGCCCTCGAGGAAGCCGATCGCGATCATGTGCCGTTCCAGCACGCCGCCGATGGCCGCGAGGATCGACGGCACGTACTTGCCATTCATCCAGGCGCCGCCGCGCGGGTCGAACACCGCCTTCAGTTCCTCGACCACGAAGCTGACGTCGCCGCCGCGCCGGAACACCGCCGAGATCATCCGCGTCAGCGCCACGGTCCAGGCGTAATGCTCCATGTTCTTGGAGTTGATGAACACCTCGAAGGGCCGGCGGTGGCCGTTGAGGATGATGTCGTTGACGGTGACATAGATGGCGTGGTTGCTGTCGGGCCATTTCAGCTTGTAGGTCGCGCCCTCCAGCTCCGCCGGCCGGTCGAGCGGCTCGGACATATAGACCACATCGCCGTGAGGTTGCTGGGGTTCGGCGTCGGTGGCGGCGAGGACCTCAGGTGCACCATCTCCTAAGATTTCCGCTACACTAACATTTAACGCTTGGGCGATTTTGGCCACGTTATCCACCGACGGCGCTTTATTGTATTTTATAAGCTGTTCAACGTAGTTCGGGCCAAGCCCGGCTTCAATGGATAACGCCCGCAGACTAATACCTTTTTTCTTAGCCCAACCAACAATGCTGCTCCCAATCTCACCCGAGGTTGTCTTTCCACTCACACTCAACACCGAACCCGTCACCTCGTTCGGCCGGTAGGTCGTGCATCCTTTGCAGCCGGTCTCGTAGGCCTGCATGTAGACATCCTTGAACGCCTCGAAACCGATGTCCTCGGGCACGTTGATCGTCTTGGAAATGCTGGAATCGACCCATTTCTGCGCCGCGGCCTGCATCCGAACGTGACCTTCGGGCGCCAGCATCTGGGCGTTGACGAAATAATCGGGCAGTTCGGCATCGCCGAATCTCTCGCGCCACATCTGAACCGCGTAATCCACGACCTCCTCTTCGGTGCGGCTTCCGTCCTTCTGCAGCACCTTGCGGGTATAGGAATAGGCGAAGACCGGCTCGATGCCCGAGCTGACATTGCCGGCATAAAGGCTGATCGTGCCGGTGGGGGCGATCGAGGTCAGAAGGGCATTGCGGATGCCATGTTCGGCCACGGCCTGGCGCACGTCCTCGTCCATCGCCCGCATGGTGCCGCTGGCCAGATAGGGCTCGGCCTCGAACAGCGGGAACGGTCCCTTTTCCTTGGCCAGTTCGACCGAGGCCAGGTAGGCCGCCCGCGCGATCCGGTGCAGCCAGCGTTCGGTCTGCGCGGCCGCCTCCGGCGCACCATAGCGCAGACCCTTCATAAGCAGCGCGTCCGCAAGCCCCGTCACGCCAAGCCCGATCCGCCGCTTGGCCCGTGCCTCGCGCGCCTGTTCCTCCAGCGGAAAGTTGGACACGTCCACCACGTTGTCCATCATCCGCACCGCGGTGGTGACAAGCTCATCGAGCTCCGCGTCGTCGATCTGCGCCCCGTCCTCGAAGGGCCGGCGTACCAGCCGTGCCAGGTTGACCGAGCCCAGCAGGCAGGCGCCATAGGGCGGCAGGGGCTGTTCGCCGCACGGGTTGGTGGCGGCGATCGTCTCGCAATAGGCAAGGTTGTTCATCTGGTTGATCCGGTCGATGAAGATCACCCCCGGCTCGGCGAAGTCATAGGTCGCCTGCATGATCCGGTTCCACAGGCCGCGCGCCTGGCTGAGCATGGATACCGCGTTCAGGACGGCAACACCGCGCCGCGACCCTTCTTCCGTGACGGCGGTGTATTCTCCGTGCATCCGGACATGATCATCTGCCGGGGCGACGAGGTCATCGCTGTCCTCGATGCGAAGTATAAGCCGGACCCGAAAGAGTCAGACCGGTATGAGGTGCTTTCCTTCATGGACGCCTTGCCCGTTAGCCTCGGCGGTTTCGTGTGCCCGGCGGATGGGGTCGATACGTCACGGTTTCTTGGTACGACCGCATCCGGGAAGGAAATGGTCCTGCTGCGGTATGATCTAGCTGCCGTCGATCCAGACGTTGAGGCTGACCGGTTCGCCGCGAATGTCCTGCGCATGATCGACGGCGCACACGACTATACGTAAAAGGAATGCATCACGGAAGTTAGGTTTCAATCCTCGAAAAACGTCTGGTCACAGATCATTCTGAAGCTCAATGGCGCTCACCGCGAGGGTCGGTTTCCCGAAATTCAGACATGAATAATCCACAATAGCGCAGATTAGAATGCGCAATAAAGACACCAGCGCGCTGCTCAGATCACCGGTGACCGCTTCAGCTGATCGGCCCAAAGTGCATTGGCTGCGCGTCCCACTCCTCGGGAAACGGCTCCAGCACGCGCGCCAACGTCACCTCCGGCCCCTGCTTCCCGTCCAGGATGCCCTCGATGATGTCAGGCGCGAGCAGCGTGAGCCGCAGGACGCGGGTCATGTAGGAGGGTGCGATCCCCTCGCGCGCGGCCAGTTCGGCAATGGTGGCGAACTCGCCCGACTCCAGCATGCTCTTCCAGCGAAATGCCCGCGCCAGTGCTTTGATCAGCGTGTTGTCGGTCCGCCGAGGCTGCGCGGCCCCTTCGGGCAACTGCATCTCCTTTCTCCCGCTGCGTTTCACGATGCGGAACGGGACGTGGAGAGTCACGGTCTCCGGGATCGGAGCCTCGCGGGTCATGCGGCAGCCTCGATGCCGCCGGCCAGCATCTCGCGGGCGAGGCCGCCGAGCCCGTCGACACGCAGGGCGACGTTGAGCCCATCGGTGCCGATGTCGACGCGCTCGACCAGAAGTGCCACGATGCGTGTCTGCTCGGCAGGGAAAAGCTCGTCCCACAGCCGATCGAGTTGCTGCAAGGCTGCGCGTGCATCGGCCTCAGTGACATCGTTGGCGTGAGCGCGGGCAGCCTTCCATGTCCCCGCCACGATCTCGGGCTGGCGGAACACGGCGCGGAGCTGGTCGATGACGGCGCCCTCGATCTCCCCCGCAGGGACGCGGCCGACCGGACACGAACCAGCCCCATGCTTCAGCACGGTCTGACTGACATAGTAGCGGTAGAGACGATTCCCCCTCCGAGTATGCGTCGGTGAGAACGCGCCGCCATCGGGCCCGAACAGCAGCCCCTTCAGCAGCGCGGGCGTGTCGGCGCGGGTGCTGCGCGGCGTGCCCTACGAGGGCGTCCCGGTGGGCACGATCAAGCGCTTCGCCACCGGCAAGGGCAACGCCAACAAGGACGCGATGATCGCGGCCGCCCGTGCCCGGGGTTTCAGCCCGGCCGACGACAACGAGGCCGACGCCATCGCCATCCTGCTCTGGGCGCTGGAGACGAAGGGAGGCGTGGCATGAGCGGCATGCGGTTCACACCGAAGGGCTATGGCGGGCGCCGCCGCGATCCCCAGCAGGTCAAGCGCGACGGATGGCGCGAACAAGGCGTGCTCGCCGTCTCGGTCGACGACGACCGGCTGACCTGGCCCGAGCGCGAGCTCGTCCGGCAGCTGGGCGAGCGTCTCTACGGCAAGCGACCGGAGGACATGCACCATGGCTGACTGGACCATGGCGCGGGTGCAGGACCGCCTCGAGAGCGCCGCGGACGTCTTCGCGCAGCTGCCGGCCGTGAAGCCCACCGGGTATTTCAACGCCTGGCCGGAGTATTTCCACGGCTTCGCCGACCAGGTCGGCCAGGAGCCCGAGATGAGGCGCCCGCGGCCCGGCCCGCGCCAGATCACCGAGGCCGAGGAAGCGATGCTATGGCTGCGCTGGCTCGAGCGCGACGACGCCCGCATCGTGTGGCTGCGCGCCAACCGGCAGCCCTGGAAGAAGATCGGCTGGGAGGTCGGGCTCAGCCGCCCGGCCGCCAACCGCCACTGGCAGTACGGCGTCGCGCTGATCACCTGGCGGCTTAACGGGCGCGTGCCGTCGTCCAGGCGATCAAAGCGCTTCGTGGTCGAGAACGCCGACCGGCTGTCAAGAAAGATCGTCCTGTGATGGAATTTTCGGAGAGACATCGGAGGGGGTTCACCAATCGGCTCTGAGGGATACAAACGGGGTATGATCGCACGAGACGTGAACGAAGGGACGATGGCCGCAGCGCTGGATGCCGGGGTCCAACCGGAAGCCACTTCGGGGTCCAGAGGGGAACATGACGGCACGCGAGCGGCGACAGTTCGAAACCGGGCAAACGCCCGCCGCTTGACCGGAAAAACTGTCGCCGCCTACCCGTAACCCTCTGATTTTAAGGTTCCTTTCTGTTCACTTTCGTATGCTGGCGGGCGTGGCTCGGCATTTCGCCAGCGACAGGGGCGGATTTTTGGGAAGCCACCGGAGTCCAGCGTTCAGCTGCAACGCCAAGAAATCCTCGTGAATTCAAAAGTCTGACCGGCCGCGCGGGGTGGATACCCCGCGGATGCCGGAGTCCAGCCGGAAGCCGGTGGACCCCGCCGCGCCGGGGTCCACCCCGGCCAATGCAAATCGATCATCGACAGGAACCTGCATGACCCTCGCCTTCGCCCCCGAGCGGATCGAGACTTGGCCGCTGGCCAAGCTCCAGCCCTACGCGAAGAACGCGAAGGTGCATGGCGCCGACCAGGTCGCGAAGATTGCTGCCAGCATGGCCGAGTTCGGCTGGACCGTGCCCTGCCTCGTTGGCGAGGACGGCGAGTTGATCGCAGGCCATGGCCGCGTGCTGGCCGCGACGCAGCTGGGGCTGACCGAGGCGCCGGTCATCGTGCTGGGCCATCTCACCGAGGCGCAGCGGCGCGCCTACCGTTTGGCCGACAATAAATTGACCGAACTCGGTACCTGGGACGAGGCGGCTCTATCGGCCGAGCTGCAGGACCTGCTCGCAGACGACTACGATCTGTCGCTGGTGGGCTTTTCGGACGGCGAACTCGACAAGTTGCTGGCCTTCGATCCGGAGGCGGGCGGTGAAGAAGAAGGTGGCGCCGGGGGCTCCGTGCCTCCGGTGACCATCCCCGAGCCGCCGCGCAACCCGGCCTCGCGCATGGGCGATCTGTGGATCCTCGGCGAACACCGCCTGCTCTGCGGCGACAGCACCAGCGCTGCCGACGTGCGCCGCCTGATGAATGGCGAGCGGGCGATCCTGTTCGCCACCGACCCGCCATACCTCGTCGACTACGACGGCTCGAACCACCCGACGCGGAACAAGGACTGGTCGGCGTCCTAT
>NZ_JBISDG010000076.1:0-5933 GCF_044472985.1 Roseovarius salis
GGCGAAGCGGGCGCCTGCACAGGCTGCGGGCACCGTCATGGGCCCACGATGTCGGAGGCGGCCGGCGTGCGGGGGCTGCGCGACGCTTTCGTGCTGGTGGGCGCGGTGGCGCTGAGGCCCTGTACAGGGGCGCTGTTCCTGCTGGTTCTCACATGGCGCTTCGGGCTGGACGCGGCCGGGATCGCCGGGGCCTTCGCCATGGGGCTGGGCACGGCCAGCGTGACCATCGCCGTCGCTGTGGCCGCCGTGACGCTGCGCGCGGGGCTGCTGGACCGCGTTGCGGCGGGCGCGGGGGCGGCCCGGGTCGTGCCCCTGATCGAGATCGCGGCGGGTGGCGTGGTTGCCGCGCTTTCGGTCCAGTTGTTGTTGCGCGCGCTTTGATCTCTTGCCGGCCGGGCCGGGCCCGGCTAGGCGAGAGCGGTGAGCGATTACCTGACATACCGCCAGCACGCGCGCGCGGTGCTGTGGCTGGGCCTGCCGCTGGTGGGCAGCCACGTGGCGCAGTACTCCGTCACGCTGACCGACGCGGTGATGCTGGGCTGGTACTCGGTCGAGGCGCTGGCCGCCGAGACCCTGGGCGGCACGATGTTCTTCGTCTTTTTCATCATGGGCTCGGGCTTCGCCTGGGCGGTGATGCCCATGGTCGCCTCGGCGCAGGCCGCCGGCGAGGAGGCGCAGGTGCGCCGGGTCACCCGCATGGGCGGGTGGGCGTCGGTGCTGTTCGGGATCGCGGTGCTGCCGCTGATGATCTGGTCGGAGCCGCTGCTGCTGGCGATGGGGCAGGCCCCGGAGGTCTCGGCGCTGGCCGGCGATTACCTCGGGATCGCGGGGTACGGCATCCTGCCCGCGCTGCTGGTGATGGTGCTGAAATCCTACCTCGCCGCGCTGGAGCGCACGCAGGTGGTGCTGTGGGTCACGGTGGCGGCGGTGGGGCTCAACATCGTGGTGAACCACGCGCTGATCTTCGGCAATTGGGGCATGCCCGAGCTGGGGGTGCAGGGCGCCGCCATCGCCTCGCTGGCCGTGCACACGACGTCGCTGTTGGTGCTGGTCGTCTATACCGAGCGTGTCACGCCCGAGCACGCGCTGTTCCAGCGTCTGTGGCGCCCGGACCTGGAGGCTTTCGGCCGCGTTTTCCGGCTCGGTTGGCCCATCGGCATCACCAACCTGGCCGAGGTGGGGCTGTTCGCCGCGGCCACGGCCATGATGGGGTGGCTTGGCAAGCTGCCGCTGGCGGCGCACGGGATTGCGATGCAGGTGTCGTCGATCATCTTCATGGTGCATCTGGGGCTGTCCAACGCGGCCACGGTCCGGGCCGGGCAGGCCTTTGGCCGCGGCGACGGGGCGGGGCTGCGCGCCGGCGCGCTGGTGGTGCTGACGGTTTCGGGGACGGTGGCGCTGCTGACGGTGGTGCTGTTCCTGACCGTGCCCGAGGCGCTGATCGGGCTGTTCATGAACCCCGCGGAGCCCGACCGCGCCGGTGTCATAGCGGTCGGCACCGGGTTGCTGGCGGCGGCGGCGCTGTTCCAGCTGGTCGATGCGGGACAGGTGATGGCGCTTGGGCTGCTGCGCGGGGTGCAGGACACCCGCGTGCCGATGATCATCGCGGCGCTGAGCTACTGGGCCGTGGGCGTGCCGGCGAGCTACGCGCTCGGCTTCATCCTCGGCCTCGGCGGGGTTGGGGTGTGGCTTGGCCTTGCAATCGGGCTGGCCTGCGCGGGGGTGTTCATGCTGGCCCGTTTCTGGACATGGTCGGCGCGGAACGTGGCGGCGCGCGCGCGCTGAGCGCCCCGCCGCGTGGCTAGTAATAGGTCACGTCGATGTCATCCCCGGCACTGGGGGGCGAATAGACGTCGACGAAGATCACCGGCTCGTCGCCCAGTATCTCCCCGCCATGGGGCGTGTCGGCGGGCACAAACCACATGTCGCCGGGGCCGACCTCGCGCGTTTCCCCGCCCACCGTCAGCCGCACCCGCCCCTGAATGACCACGCTGACCTGTTCGTAGGGATGGGAATGCAGCGGATAGACACTGCCCGGTTCGAACTTGACCCAGCACAGTTCCTGGTGCGTTCCGAGCGCCAGCCTGTCGCGCCACCAGATCTGTTCGTCGGCGAAGAACTCGGACGCGGTTTCCGCCTCGGAGTGTGAAATTATGTGCGGCATGATCCGACCTCGGAGAAACCGCGGAGCTGCATGCCCGTGGCCAATTCGGCCGGGCGCCCCGCCTCAGCCCTGTTTGTCCCTGAGCAAACGCTCGCCCTTCTTGCGGACCAGAACCGAGCGCAGGTCGTGCATGGCCAGCAACAGGGCGTCGGTGACCTGTTCCAGCTGCGCGTCGGTGGCCCTGGACTGCGCCCAATGTGCCGTCTGGTTCAGAAAATCCACCGTGCGGTGGATGTCCTCGATGTCACGATGCGCCAGCACCTCCAGCCGCTCTGCCATCCATTCCTTGATCGCGCCGATATCGCGCTCGCCGAGCTCGCGGTCGCCATGCGGCTTGATCTGGCCGTTGCGGATGTTGACGACCGCGATCTGGTCCATCTCGATCCGGCGCTGGCTGTTCCCGGCATCCACGCGAAAGACGAATGCCCCGTTCTCGCGCACGCGAAAGTAGTATTCCGGCAGGTCGTCGGACATCGGCCCTCGGTTACTTGAGAGCGGCGCAGAACGCCGCGATCCGTGCACACGCTTCCGCCAGCGCGTCGTCGGAGGCAGCGTAGCTGACACGGAAGGCAGGGGAAAGACCGAAAGCCGCCCCGAAGACGACCGCGACGCCCGCTTCCTCCAGCAGCGCGGTGGCGAAATCCTCGTCGGTCGCGATCGTTCTGCCCGCGGGGCTCTCGCGGCCGATCAACCCCGCGATCGAGGGATAGACATAGAACGCACCCTCGGGGGTGGGGCAGTCGATGCCGTCGATGGCACGCAGGGCGTCGAGCACGAGGTCGCGGCGGCGCTTGAACACGCGGTTATTGGCTGCAATGAAATCCTGCGGGCCCGTCAGCGCCTCCACCGCCGCCCACTGGCTGATCGTGCAGGGGTTGGAGGTGGACTGCGACTGGATCTTGCGCATCCCCCCGATCAGCACCTCTGGCCCGGCGGCGTAGCCGATCCGCCAGCCGGTCATGGCATAGGCCTTGGACACGCCGTTGCAGGTGAGCGTACGCTCGTGGAGGCCCGGCTCGACCTCGGCGGGCGTGCAGAACTCGAACCCGTCATAGGCGAGATGTTCGTACATGTCGTCGGTCAGGACCCAGACATGGGGGTGGCGCATCAGCACCCGGGTCAGCGCCTTAAGCTCGTGGCGGGCATAGCCGGCCCCGGTTGGGTTGGAGGGCGAGTTGAAGATGAACCAGCGCGTGCGGGGCGTGATCGCGGCTTCCAGCGCCTGGGGCGTCAGCTTGAAGCCGGTCTCGATCCCGGCCGGGACGAAAACCGGCTCTCCGCCCGCCAGCAGGACCATGTCGGGGTAGCTCACCCAGTAAGGGGCGGGAATGATGACCTCGTCGCCGGGGTTCAGCGTGGCCATCAGCGCATTGTAAAGCGTCTGCTTGCCGCCAGAGCCAACGCTGACCTGCGCGGGGGTGTAATCCAGCCCGTTGTCGCGCCGGAGCTTGGCGCAGACGGCCTCCTTGAGTTCGGGAATCCCGTCGGCGGGGGTATAGCGCGTCCGGCCCTCCTCGATGGCCCGGATGCCCGCGGCGCGGATGTTGTCGGGCGTGTCGAAATCCGGCTCACCCGCGCTCAGCCCGATGACGTCGCGGCCGGCCGCCTTCATTTCGGCGGCGCGGGCGGAAATCGCCATGGTCGGCGAGGGTTTCACGCGCGAAAGTGTCGCTGAGAGAGGATTCATGTCGGGCTCCGGTTTTCCTGCGGCTGCATAGTCTTTATACTCGCGCCGGACGCTTGTCATCCGGGGCGCATCGCGGCCCGGCACAGGGGCCGCGGTGCCGGCCCGGGATGCAGGAAAGGAAGACGCATGAACGCCCAGACCGAAGAGGGCTGGTACGATCCCGACGCGACCACCTTCGGCGACCGGCTTGCCGGCGCGCGCGAGCAGTCGGGAATGAGCCAGTCGGAACTGGCCAAGCGGCTCGGGGTCAAGCTCAAGACCCTCAAGGGGTGGGAGAACGACCTCAGCGAACCGCGCGCCAACAAGCTGTCGATGATGGCCGGCATGCTTAACGTGTCCTTGCTGTGGCTTCTCAGCGGCGAGGGGCAGGGCCCCGAATCGCCGGGGGATGCGGGCGAGCTGTCGCCCGACGTGACCGAGTTGCTCACCGAGATCCGCGACATCCGTGCGCAGCTGGCCCTGTCGGCCGACCGTCTCGGGCGGCTGGAAAAGGCCCTGCGGTCCAAGCTCAAAGAGGAAGCAGGTGCCTGAGAGCGCCGAGATCCGGCTGAAACGGTTGCGCATGCGGTCGATGCGGCGCGGGATCAAGGAGATGGACATCATCCTTGCCCGTTTCGCCGAGGCATGCCTGCACGGGCTCGACGCCGACAGCCTCGACAGCTATGACGCGCTGCTGTCGGAGAACGATCAGGACCTTTACCAGTGGGTCACGGGGCAGGCCACCCCGCCGCCCCGCTTTGCCGATATCGTCGCGCGGATCGCCGCGGCCGCGCCGCCGGCGAGATAGGTCGCATTTTAGGCGTCCCGTCAGCCGTTTACCCGATCTTGGGCTTTTGACGTCTAGATCGGTGCCGAGCAGGTTTGCACGGAGCCGAGAATGACTTTGCAAAACCCCCCTGTGCTATCGCCAGAGCGGCAGAATTTCATGACCGCGTATCTCGACTCGCTGGCCCTTGTGGAACGGCTGCACCGGCTGTTGCTGGACGTGATCAAGGATGAATTCGAGCGCGTCGGCGTGCTGGAGATCAACGCGGTGCAGGCGCTGTTGCTGTTCAACATCGGCGACAACGAGGTGACAGCGGGCGAGTTGAAGACGCGCGGCTACTACCAGGGCAGCAATGTCAGCTATAACCTGAAGAAACTGGTGGAGGCGGGGTACATGCACCACCAGCGCTGCGAGATCGACCGCCGTTCCGTCCGGGTGCGGCTGACCGAGAAGGGGCGGGGCATCCGCGATATCGTCGCGCGGCTCTTTGCCCGCCACGCGGACGGGCTGCAAAAGACGGGCGTGCTGAGCGCGGATGGCGCCGACCAGATCAACACCGCGCTGCGCCGGGTGGAACGCTACTGGACCGAGCAGATCCGCTATATCTACTGAGGCCGCGTGGCGGCACGAATGCGCGCGATGGCGGCGGGGCGCAATTCCCGCAGCAGCTTGCGCCGCATGGCTGCGCCGAAATCGGAATAATCGCGCGCCGTCTCGGCAAAGCTGCCGGGCCCGCGCAGCACGAAGGCGCGGTAGTAGCCGAGCATCGTCTTGACGTTGGACAGGTTCTTGGTCGTGTTGGCCCGGCCGCCGGGGCCGATCACCAGCCCGTTGATCGTGACCCCGGCGGTTGCGCCGGCGGGGATGTCGCCGGGGTGGCGCCCCCGGTTGGCCGGTCCGTCGCCCGAGATGTCCAGCGTTTTCTGCCAGCAGTCACCCTGTTCGCGCAGCGCCGCCACGCCGTAGAGCATGGCCGCGCCGATGGCCGTGGACGGGTCGCTGACGCGCGCCCCCCCGGTGCGCCGCAATTCGCCTGCAACGGCGGACAGGGTCCGGGCATCGCGGATCTCGGTCCAGTCGACAAGCCGGGCCTGGTGGTCCTGACGGCTCCACTCGAACACCATGATCCTGACGGGATGCGCGGGGTCGGCCAGAACCGCCGCCTGCACCTGCCTGTCCTGCAACGCGGCCGCCAGCCCGTCGACCTGCAGCCGGTACTCTGCGGCGTCGACGCTGCCCGAGACGTCGAGCCCGAGCGCCAGCGCCTGCCGGCAGGCGGCGCCGGCGATGGCCGGCAGCGCCGCGAGGCAGGCCAC
>NZ_JBISDG010000077.1:0-5151 GCF_044472985.1 Roseovarius salis
CCTGGAGGGCGCGATGTCCCGGCGCCGGCTGCGTGGCTGGAACCCGCCGCTGGAGAACGTCAACGCGCTGGTCGCCTCGGGCGGGCCGAAGCTGCTGGCGCGGGCGCGCGAGCTGGTGGTCACCAACGGCTATGCCGCCAATGCCTGCGAGGCCTTCGCCGCGAACCTTGTCGGCGACGGCATCAAGCCCTCGTCGCTGATCGACGACGCGGCGCAGCGCGACCGGGTGCAGCGGCTCTGGCTCGCCTGGACCGACGAGGCGGATGCGGACGGGCTGACCGACTTCTACGGCCTGCAGGCCATGGTCGCGCGCGAGATGTTCGTGGCGGGCGAATGCTTCGTTCTGGCAAGGTAGTTGCCGAGAGAACAGGCCCGCGAAAGCCCAAGGTCGCGCTCGCGCGGAAGCTGGCCGTCACGCTGCACGCGATGTGGCGCACCAACACGCCCTTCCGGGAGGCAGCGATGCCATAGACCGGAAACTGAAACGACGCTGATCCTCAGCACGACGGAATGCGTCCAGCCGGGACGCGCAGCGAGGGTGAGATCGGCCCCACGACTGCGGCAATGTTGCCCGTGAACTAGACGCGCTTGTCCGGGTCTATGGCAGACCGGCCAGCATTGTCAGCGACAACGGGACCGAGTTCACCAGCCGGGCAATCCTGCAATGGGCGGGCGACAACGGCGTCGACTGGCACTACATCGACCCGGGCAAGCCGCAGCAGAATGCCTTCATCGAGTCATTCAATGGCAGCTTGCGGGATGAGCTTCTGAACGAGGAGATGTTCGATAGCCTGGACGACGCTCGTCGGAAGCTGGCGCTCTGGCGCTACGACTACAACAACGTCAGACCGCACTCATCTCTCGGAAATCAAACGCCGCTCGAGGCGCGCCGGACGCTTGAGCAACTTGAGGGCTCCGCGCCCGGCGCGCTTGCCCAAACCGAAACCGAAGACTATGAAAACCAGACCTGCAGACTCTCGTTATGAATGAGGGAGCCTCGGGGGGCAGGTCAGCATGACCGCGTCCCACTTCCAAACTGAACGAAATCGGCTGGACAGGTTTGCCCGCTGCGCCGAAAGACGCCGCTGTCGGGCGAGACCACGTCGGTTTCGCGGTCTGATCCGTCCAGTTTCCGCAGCCTGCGCAACCGCAGATGCTGCTCGGGCCGAAAAATTGCTTGTCCGGCGCGCAGATTCAGGCGACCTTGCCATCAGACAGAAGCCACTTGGGGAATGTCGGCTGCGATGATTTAGGGCATGTTGCGCTCAATCGGAAATACCCGTGCGCCCCGGGCTTGGCCCGGGGCCTTACCTGAGGCAGCACGGAGGCCCCGGCTCGGTGGCCGGGGTGGGAGTGAAACCGATCAAGCGCAACGCGCTATAGAAAGATAGGGTTTCGGGAAAATGGTAACAATTGATGTGTCCCTCCGCGCCTCCGCCGGGTATCCTAAGGAGTTCCAGTTCGATCGCGATTGGTACCGGGAGACTTACCAGTTAGCACCGTCATTACGCGGAGACGAGGTCGAACGATATTTCTGGCAGAAGGGCAGCCCTAAGGGCCATAATCTCAGTCCCTACTTCAATCCCCTGTTCGTCGGGATGCAGCTTCGAGCCTTAGGTATCGAGATCGATGCCAAGGAAGACCCGCGCGACGCCTATCTCGAGAATGCCTCGGAGCTGGATCCACATCCGCTGCTGCCGCGAAACCCGACTTGTTTGTCAGCAGATCATCGGCTCAGCAAGGTATCGGATACGGAGTGGTACAACAAATCTGTTTTCATTCTGAGAATGCTGGACAACCAGACGACGCGCCACAGCCTTTTCTTTGATCCTAGTTTCATGGTGGATGCGGAAGGGAAGCCAATGGAACGGCCGCTGGAAACCTACCTACGATTCCATGCGCAGGGCGACATGAAGGTCTCGACGCTGTTTGACCCTGAATTCTACCGATCCGCTTATCCGGATGTTGCACGCGCCATTGAGGGTGGCGAGCATATGTCACAAAACCTTCTGGAACATTTTATCGCTTTCGGAATGCGGGAAAACCGCCTTCCGTTTCCAGATCTCGACCTCGATTACTACGCGAGCCAAAATCCTGACGTCGCTTCTGGCGTGAGCGAGAGCGGCATATCCCTAGTTTACCACTTTCTAAACTTTGGTCTCTCGGAACACCGCGACCCTAACCCATATTTCAAAACACAATACTATATTGAGGCCCAGCCCCACGTTCTTGAAGAAATCCGGAGGTTGCGTCTTGTCGGCCCTTTCGAACATTTCCTCAAGATCGGCTACAAGGCCGGCTTGAAAGCCAGCCAGCCCCTATATTCCGTAGAGCTGCCTGAACATATGGGCAAGGTTATGTATGAAAAAAGTGCGATCAGATTACGCGAAAGCTCATGCGAGACAATGCGAAGATCACTTTTCCGGCCTTTGAGGATGCGCCGAAGATCTCCTGCATCATCCCAGTGGTGAACCAAGGCCATATGACTATAAATTTGCTGGAGCAATTGTCTAACATAGCATGGCGCGAGGATATGCCAGCGATTGAGGTCATCGTCGTGGACAATGGCTCAACCGATGTCACCCTCGAACTGTCCAATGTGACCGAAGGCTTGAGCATTGTGCGTAGCGAGAAACCTCTTGGCTATCCAGGTGCATGCAATCGAGGAGCTGCAGCGGCATCGGGTGACGTACTTGTCTTCATGAACAACGATATAGAGGTCGATGCGGCTTCTTTCCGTTATGGGTTTGAACAACTTTCGAACACGCCCGATATAGGTGCAGTGGGTGGCAAAGTTCTCCTTCTCAACGGCGTGCTGCAGGAAGCGGGTAGCATAGTGTTCCTTGATGGAAGTTCCTGCGGTATCGGACGGCACGAAGACCCAAACCTTGGCGAGTATAATATCGCACGAGAAGTAGATTACTGTTCAGGCTGTTTCCTTTTCGTACGCCGCAGCAACTTCGAGGTTTTGAACGGCTTCGACGAAGTTTTCAGTCCGGGATATTATGAAGAGGCGGATCTGTGCTTCCGCCTGAAAGAGAAAGGGTTGGCTACAATTTATGATCCACGGATCGAAGTCCGCCATTACGAGTACGCCAGCTACAGCAAAGGACGCCCGGCCAAGGTTTCCATGGCTCTCATGCGGCGAAACCAGAAGATTTTCTGTCAACGGCACAAGCAGCGCCTGTCAAGACTGCCGATTCCGACAAGCGACACTTGGCGTCAATCGTGGTTCAACGCACACCATGGAAAGGCACGCAGCATAGCGGTGGTAGAAGACTATATCCCGGATCCGAGCATCGGCTCGGGTTTCGTCCGCTCCGCAGATGTCATCGAGAAAATGTTAGCAGACGGGCATAGGGTGACGCTTTTCGCACAAAACTACATGCAGGGTATCTCTGCGGACACGCTGCGCCAGAAAGGCGTCGAAATCGTCGAATGCTACCGTGATTCCACGCCGAGAAACCCGTTGGTGGGGCGAGAATGGTCCTATGACATTCTTTGGATCTGCAGAACGCACAGCATCCGCCCATGGACGTCGCGGGCAATGGCCGTGAAGGCGATCAATCCGAACATGAAGATCGTCTTCGACACAGAAGCCGTCACGGCTTATCGCAAGATCGCGTATCAGAAACTCCTCGGTCGGGAAAGCAAGCATACGCCAGAGGACTTGGTCGCTCAGGAATTGGAAAGCGAACTACCGCCCGACATGATCGTGGCCGTCAACGAAATCGACAGAGCGGCCATTGCTGCACAATCCATCTCTCCCGTCAGAGAGCTCGGGCACCGCGTTGTTGCAAGGCGCGGAGCCCCAGGGCTGGACAATCGGTCGGGCCTTTTCTTCTGTGGGTCCTTTCATGATGAGGAAAGCCCAAATTTTGACAGTATCCAATGGATGGTTAACAAGGTCTGGCCCATCCTTAGAGCGCAGATCCCAGACGCAGAATTGAGTATCGTGGGCCATTGTGGCCCACAGGTTCCTTTAAAATCGTTGATCGCTAATGTAGACGGGGTGAATTACATTGGCCGCGTGGACTCCCTTGAGAATTATATGGACAGCGCGCGGATATTCATTGCTCCTACCCGATACGCTGGAGGCATACCGCACAAGGTCCACGAAGCGCTTGCAGCCGGACTTCCAACTGTCTGCACCGAGCTTCTTCGAACTCAACTGGCGACGACCGAGATCGCGCCGAAAGACGTCCCTGTCCTCTCGAGTGCCGTGAACGATGAGGAAGGCTTTGCCTCAGAGTGTATCAAACTCTTGCAGGACGATGTTCTCTGGGAAAAGCTCCAAAAAGAATCATTTGACTTCATACACGCAACCGCATCTGATGAGGTGTTCACCCGAAATTTAAGGGAGATCCTCGATGTCATCTAATATGGCGAGCTTGCCAGACGGGGTTGAACTGCGTTCGGGGAAGTTCTACGATGACCGCTGGATTTCCTCGGAAATCCAGCTTGCATTCACGAACATGCCCGAAACATTCGTGTTCTACCTTACCTTGTGGAATCCAGATACGTCCGCCGGTTGTCACATGAACACAGTCACGGTATCCTGCAACGATATAATTCGGGTCACTGACAAAATCAGAATGGGCCAAGTCGTTGATATATCTGTAGAGTTCGCCGGCGCCAGCAAGGGAGTTCTTGGCATAAAAGTGAAGCATAGCATACCTGGATCACAACTGGATCGCAGGGAACGTGCCATGAAAGTGGTTGATGTGGGATGGAAGGATTGATGTAAGAGCCCGATTTAAAACTAGGCAGCACACCCATTAATTCTAGGTTAACGTAAGACCGCATGTCTTCTTCTATCGGCACGCTCATGACGGTTCAGCCTGTATCCTGATCGCATGGCCGGTGACCTGCCCCCCGCAACCTCCCGCGTTGTGATGTAGAGTTTGCTCAACCTTTCGAAGGAGCAAACGAATGCGAAAGAGCCGTTTCACCGATGCGCAGATCATCGGGATGATCAAGGAACAGGAAGCCGGGATGTCGACGGCGGAGGTGTGCCGCAAGCACGGTCTCAGCCAGGGCACGTTCTACAAATGACCTGCCACTGAACTTTCATCCAGCCGGAACCGGAGCCCTTTGGGTTGATACGCCGATTGGCGCAGGTGGAGCAACCGACATCCGTGCGGAGCTTTC
>NZ_JBISDG010000078.1:0-4932 GCF_044472985.1 Roseovarius salis
CGTCAAGCTCACCGAGCTGCGCCCCGACCAGGCCGACTACATCGGCGTCAAACCCCAAGGCCCCTACAAGCCGGAACACTACAGGTACTGAGGAGAGCGCACCACGGCCCTGTACGGCCGCCAGGAGGCGGCCCTCTCCAACGGTGCGCTTTTTCCTTGTGACATGGCGCGCTCAGGCTATCCTGAGCGGGCCGTGCGGGAGAACCTGATGCAAGGTGACCCCCCGCGGCAATGCCGGGAAAACGGGGAGGTGATGATGGGACGCCGCGATGACCTGATAGCGACTTATGCCGAGGATCTGCGCAACAAGTGCGGCATCGAGCCCGACATGGACCTGCTGACGCGGGTCACGATCGGATGCGGCCCGGCCATCTATGACGCCGATGCAGCCACGGTTGCCGCGGGGCAGATGCATGAACTGGAAACGATCAGGAACAACTTCCTGATCAAGAAGCTCGCACTGGATGACGGGCCGCACCTGATGGACGCGATCAACAAGGCCATCGAGACCTATGGCCGATCCGAACCCAACAAGTACCGCGCGGTGATTTATTACATGCTGACCAAGCATTTCGGCCGCGAGTCGATCTACCGCTGACCGGCTGGCGGGCGTTTCGCCGAAGCCGGTGCCGGGTGAAACCGCTTGCCGTGCGCCGCGGCACTGCCCATTGGCGGCGCCTGGGCCCCGGACGCAATCACGGCCCGGTCCGGCCACGGTTGCGGCGGCATCTCTGGGAACAATACCGCACTTCGTGCCAGACCTTGGCCCATTTACGCCGCCATGCGAACGGTCGCCCGCAAACGGCGCAGGTTTTGGTCGGAAGGCCGGGCTTGCGGCGTATGCTCATCGCCGGTCCCATAGCGGCAGGGTCTGCTGGCGCCTGTCGGTCCTCCGGTCGGTCCGCCCCCTGTTTTCGATGCCGCTCTTGCGGCTTCCGTGCCGGGACTGGATCGCGTCGGCCTCCTGCCGGAAACTGGCGCCCTTGCGCACCGACCAGATCTTCTGCCGGGCGTGCCGGGCCGCGTCGAGATGGTCGATCACCGGGAACGGATATCGCCGGCCGAGTACACTGCCGGCGATGTCGGCCTTCCACGGCTCCTGCAGGTGCCGGTCTGGGATGTCCTCGAGTTCCGGCACCCAGCGGCGGGTGAACGCGCCGGTAGGGTCCTGGTCCTTGCCCTGTTTCACCGGGTTGTAGACCCTGACGGTATTGATTCCGGTGGTGCCGGACTGCATCTGAACCTGCGGCCAATGGATACCCGGCTCGTAATCCGTGAACATCCGCGCCAGATGCCGCCCCGGCGCCTGCCAGTCGAGCCAGAGGTGATAGCTGGCGACCGATATCACCATGGCCCGCATCCGGAAATTGAGCCACCCCGTGACCCGCAGGCACCGCATGCAGGCATCGAGAAAGGGCAGGCCCGTCTCACCGGCCATCCAAGCCTCAAGGCGCGCGGCATCCGGCTCGGCGGGCCGCATGCCGTCATAGGCCCGGTGCAGGTTCCGGAACTCGATGTCCGGCGCGTTCTCGAGCTTTTGCATGAAATGGCAATGCCAGTGCAACCGCCCCGCGAAACTGCTCATCGCGCCACGCCAGATTTTCGCATCGGTCCCGGTCTGGTCTTGCAGGTTACGTTGCCGGGCCCATGATGCCTGTGCCACCTCGCGTACCGAGATGGTGCCAAGCGCGAGATGCGGTGAAAGCCGCGAACAGGCTGTCGCCCCTTCGAGCGGCGAGGACATGGCGCTGCGATAGCCGCGCCCCCGCGACCACAGGAACGTCTCCAGCAGGTTGCGTGCGTTGCCCCGCCCGCCGGACTGTCGCTCGGGGCATGGATCGGGCGAAAGGCCAAACTCGTGTGCGGATGGAACATGGCCCGTATCCAGCGCGACCGGCTGAAGGTCGGGCGCGGGTGTTACCGGCTCGGCCATCAGCCGATCCCACCGGCCGGCCCATCCGGTGCGAGAGCGCAGGCCGCGGAAAACGCCGTGTTGCTGGATCTCGTGCCATTCCACGCCCCTGTCCCGGCACCATGCGGCAACGCGGCGGTCGCGGCGAAAGGTCCAGGCATTGCCGGTTTCCTCGTGGCTCCATAGCGCCACGGGCCGGAATTCGGCCAGGAGCGCATCGAGAATGTCCTCGATGTGCCCGACACGTAGGACAAGCGGCTGCCCGAGCCGTGCCAGATCGGTCGCGAGGTCTGCCAGACTTTCGGTGACAAAGGCCCAGTGCCGCGCCGACACGTCGGATTGCGCCCAGAGATCCGGCTCGACGGCATAGAGCGGGATGACCGGGCCCCGTACCGCCGCTTTGGCCAGCGCGCGGTTGTCATGCACGCGCAGGTCGCGCTTGAACCAGACGATCTGATGGCAATGGTCCCGTTTCATGGCGCGGCAAGATAGCGCGCCGGAACATCATTGCCAGCGGTGACAAACGCCTTCGGCGATCATGGCCCGGGCGAGGTCACGGCCATCGGGCAACCGGCAGGTTGCGATCTCGCGATCATGGCTGCGCCGGCCGCTCAGGCGGCAGGAAAACGGGCCCTCCCGTGCGAGGAGATACATCTGCTGCGTGGCCCGCCAGCCCGCATCCGTACCCTGTTCAGGGCAATCGAGATTGCCGATGCGGACGGGAATATCGGCGATCTCGACGGTGTCGCCATCGCGCACCCGTGTCACCCGCCCTGTGAGGGCGTGGTCGCGGGCGGTTCCGCCTTGCAGCGCCTTCCCAGCCCGCCCGTCGACATGGGCCATGCTGCGCTCTGCGGGCCCTTCCACGTCGAGAAACAGCGGTGCCAGCAGCAGCGCGGTGCCAACCAGAAGGCCAGAGCGCACGCCGTAGAGGACGTGCCCCAATAGCGACCGGTTTCCGATTCGGAACGGGAAGAACATGGCACATCGTTACCGGCGGTCTTCGGCGAAACTGTGGCCGGTATGGGCCGATACGATGTGACGCGAGAGAAGGCGTGGTGCCGCTGAAGGGACTCGAACCCCCGACCCCATCATTACGAATGACGTGCTCTACCAGCTGAGCTACAGCGGCCCCGTGACGCGGCGCTATAGCACCGCGGCGGGAAGGGGAAAAGCCCTATTTTTCGGCTTTTTCCCCTGTCACCGCGTCATCCTCGGGCACGATCTCGGCATCCGCGATGGCCTCCTGTCCGCCGGGGGCAGTTTCGGGTTCGTCCGCGGTTTCGTTCGCTTCCGGCTGTTCCCCGGACCGGTCTTCGATGGCCCCGACGATGAGGGGCAGCATCTCTATGCCCGTGGAACTGGTCACCTTGGCGGCGGGCGGTGCGGTCCAGCTCAGCGTATCGAATGACTGGCAGTTCTCGCAGACGGGGACCCACTCGGCGTGGATGTGGTGGCAGTTGTCGCAAACCCATTGCGGACCCCGCGGCGCCGACAGCGCGCGGGCCAGCCACCCTTTCACGACCGTATCCGAGGCCCCCTCGCCGCGCTCGATCGCCGCCATGATCGTCAGTGCCCGCGCGTCGGGTTCCTCTTCGGCGAGGTTGCCGAGCGCCCGCCGCGCCGCGGGGAAATCCTCTGCTGCAAGGTGGAGTTCCGCCTCGACCAGTCTCGTTTCGCGATGGTCCGGATGCTGTTTAAGCAGCTTGGAAAACCGTTTCAGCCGCGCTTGGGGCGTTTCGTCGGGCTCGATCTCGGCGAAGGCCGCGGCAAGATCGGGATGCGGCTGTGCGGCCCATGCCTTGCGGATGATCCGTGCGGCGTGCCGCTTGGACCCGTCGGCGATGTAGCTGCGCGCCGCCATGACCGCCGCGGGAATGAGGTCGGGCGACAGGCGGTTGGCCTCTATCGCTTCTTCCTTGGCCTTGATGTCGTTTCCCTCGTCGAGGATTTCACGCGCCTCGGTCAACGCGATCACGGCGTCACGCCGTTTGTAGACATCGCGCGGCATCGACCCGTATTTCAGCTTGGCGCGCAGCGTTTCCCGCGCGCCTGACCAGTCCTCGTTCTCGGCCTGCAGCCGCAGAAGCGTGTCCTGCACCTCTTCGTGGCGCGGCTTGAGCGAAAACGCCGTTCGGGCCAGTTTCAGCGCGGTTTCCGTGTCGCCGTCGGAAAGCTTCTGCCGCATGATGCCGCGCACGCCGACGAAGCGGGTCTTCTCGTTCTTGACCAGCCTCTTGTAGACCTCTTCCGCCTTGCGGCGATCCCCGGACATCTCCGCGGCCTGCGCGGTAAGCAGGTTGGTAAGCGCCGGCTTGCGCAAGAGCCGCTCGGCCCGGCCGGCCTTGGAGATCGCGGTGTTCCACTCGCCCGATGCCAGTGCCATCATGCCCTCCGACAGGGCGCGGTATCCCTTTTCCTGTCGGTTGCGGTCGAAATAGCGCGAAACGGCGGTTTCATCGCCGTTGATGAACCGCAATACCGCGATCACGAGGCCGGCCAGCTTGATCAGCAGCCACACGATCAGCACCAGCACGATGAGCGATATCACCGACATCAGCGGGGTGAGGTTGAACTCCTGTCCGGCCATGACGATGCGCACGCCGCCCTCGAGTTCGAGCAGATAGATCGCGGCGAAGCTTGCTGCGCCGACAAGGGCGACGAAGACCGCAATCTTGATGATGGACCACAACATGGCACGCGCCCTTTCGGTGTCAGTTCAACTCTTCGCTCAGTTCCCGCGCGGCGGCGACCGCATCCAGCCGCTGGCGCGCCCGCTGCGTCCAGTCTTCGAGCTCGGCGCGGGCGACATCCGGCAGAGTCTCGATCTCTGCCAGCGCATCGGTCAGCCGGCCTTGCCCGACCGCGGCCTCGGCGCGCGACAGGACGGCGTCGGGGTCATCCCCCTCGCGCGGTTCGAGCGAACGCACCCCGAGCTGTGTGCGAAGGAAGCCGGTCAGCCCGCCGGTATCTCCTTCCCGCGCGGCGGCGTCGCGGGCCGCCGCCAGCGCGGCGCGCGC
>NZ_JBISDG010000079.1:0-4820 GCF_044472985.1 Roseovarius salis
CGAGCTGGAGCGCGGCCCGGCCCGGTGCCGCGTGGGCCTGCGCCCGGAGGGCCGCGCGCCGATGCGCGACGGCACGCCGCTTTTCGAACACGATCAAGGGGGAGCGCCGGTCGGCCACGTGACCTCCGGCGCTTTCGGCCCCAGTGTCGGCGCCCCTGTTGCCATGGGCTACGTGCCGGCGGCGCTGGCCGATGCGGGGCGCGCGCTATATGGCGAGGTCCGCGGCCGGCGGCTTCCCGTGAGGGTGGCCGAGCTGCCCTTTACCCCCGCCCGTTTCAAACGCTGAGTCACACAGGGAGACAGATATGAAATTCACCGAGGAACATGAATGGCTAAAGCCGGAAGGTGACGAGATCACCGTTGGCATCACGGAACACGCGGCCAAGGAACTGGGCGACATCGTGTTCGTCGAACTGCCCGAGGTGGGCACCACCGTCAGCAAGGACGACGAGATCGTCGTGATCGAAAGCGTTAAGGCCGCGTCGGACATCATGGCGCCGGTTGACGGCGAGATCACCGAGGTCAACGACGCCATCGTCGACGAGCCCGCCAAGGTCAATGACGACCCAATGGGCGATGCCTGGTTCTTCAAGATGAAACCGTCGGACCCGTCCCAGATGGACGATTACATGGACGACGCCGCCTATCAGAAATTCATCGGCTGAGCGGCGCGCGTTCCGCAGCGATGTAGGATCGGGGCGCGCCGGTGCCGGGCGCCCTTGCAAAACACGAGGAAAGCATGCCGTTCAAGCCCACCGACTACCTGCCTTACGACTTCGCCAACCGCCGCCACATCGGCCCCTCTCCCGAGGAAATGGAAGAGATGCTGGAGGTGGTCGGCGCGGACAGCGTGGCGCAGCTCATCGACGAGACGATCCCCCAAGGCATCCGCCAGGAGGCGCCGCTCGACTTTGGCAAGCCGATGTCCGAGCGCGAACTGATGCATTTCATGCGTGTGACCTCTTCCAAGAACAAGGTGATGGTCAGCCTGATCGGACAGGGCTATCACGGCACGGTCACGCCGCCGGCGATCCAGCGCAACATCCTTGAAAACCCGGCGTGGTATACCTCCTACACGCCGTACCAGCCGGAAATCAGCCAGGGCCGGCTGGAGGCGCTGCTGAACTTCCAGACGATGATTTCCGATCTCACGGGGCTGGAGGTCGCCAACGCGTCGCTTCTGGACGAGGCCACGGCCTGCGCCGAGGCGATGACGATGGCGCAGCGCGTGTCGAAATCGAAGGCCACGGCTTTCTTCGTGGATCGTGACTGCCACCCCCAGAACATCGCCGTTATCAAGACGCGGGCCGAGCCGCTGGGGATCGAGGTGATCGTCGGCAATCCCGACAAGATGGAGGCCGAAAAGGTATTCGGCGCGCTGTTCCAGTATCCGGGCACCTACGGGCACGTGCGCGACTTTTCCGATCACATCGCGGCCCTGCACAAGCACAAGGCGATCGGGATCATGTCGGCCGATCCGCTGGCGCTGACCCTGCTCAAGGAGCCGGGCGCGATGGGCGCCGACATCGCGGTGGGCAGCGCGCAGCGGTTCGGGGTGCCCATGGGCTATGGCGGGCCGCACGCGGCCTACATCGCCTGCCGCGAGCCGATGAAGAGGTCGATGCCCGGACGCATCGTGGGCGTGTCCGTCGACAGCCACGGCAACCGCGCCTACCGTCTCGCGCTGCAGACGCGCGAACAGCACATCCGCCGCGAGAAGGCCACCAGCAATGTCTGCACCGCGCAGGCCCTGCTGGCGGTCATGGCCTCCATGTACGCAGTCTTTCACGGGCCCAAGGGGCTCCAGGCGATCGCGCAGCGCATCCACCGCAAGACGGTGCGCCTGGCCCGGGGGCTGGAGGAAAACGGCTTCAAGGTCGACCCCAAGGCGTTCTTCGACACCATAACGGTGGATGTCGGGCCCTTGCAGGCCGCCGTGATGAAATCGGCCGTGGACGAGGGCGTGAACCTGCGCCGCGTGGGCGAGCGCCGGGTCGGTATCACGCTGGACGAGGCCACGCGCCCCGAGACGATCGAGGCCGTCTGGCGGGCTTTCGGCATCCGGCGGGGTGACGACGATTTCACCCCCGAATACCGCGTGCCCGAGAACATGCACCGCCGGTCGGATTTCCTGACCCACCCGGTGTTCCACATGAACCGCGCCGAGACGGAGATGATGCGCTACATGCGCCGGCTGGCCGACCGGGACCTCGCGCTCGACCGGGCGATGATCCCGCTGGGGTCATGCACGATGAAACTCAACTCCGCGGCGGAAATGATGCCGATCAGCTGGCGCGAGTTCTCGCGGCTGCACCCGTTCTGCCCTGCCGACCAGGCCGAGGGATACCGCGAACTGATCGACGATCTGAATGCAAAGCTGTGCGCGATCACCGGCTATGACGCGATCTCGATGCAGCCCAATTCCGGCGCGCAGGGGGAATATGCGGGCCTTCTGACAATCGCCGCATGGCACCGGTCCCGCGGCGAGGGGCACCGCGATGTCTGCCTCATCCCGATGAGCGCGCACGGCACCAACCCCGCAAGTGCACACATGGTCGGCTGGAAGGTCGTCACGGTGAAATCCGGCGAGACCGGGGATATCGACCTCGAGGATTTCCGCGCCAAGGCCGAGCAGCATTCCCAGAACCTCGCCGGCTGCATGATAACCTATCCCAGCACGCACGGCGTGTTCGAGGAGGACGTCAAGGAGGTCTGCCAGATCGTTCACGATCACGGCGGACAGGTCTACATCGACGGGGCGAACCTGAACGCCATGGTGGGGCTTGCGCGGCCCGGTGACGTGGGCGGCGACGTCAGCCACCTGAACCTGCACAAGACCTTCTGCATCCCCCATGGCGGCGGCGGGCCGGGCATGGGGCCGATCGGGGTGAAGGAACACCTCGCGCCCTATCTTCCGGGCCATCCCGAGACGGGAGGAGAGCAGGGGCCCGTCGCCGCGGCGCCCTTCGGGTCGCCCTCGATCCTGCCGATCAGCTGGGCCTACACGCTGTTGATGGGAGGCGAGGGGCTGACGCAGGCCACGCGCGTGGCGATCCTGAACGCCAATTACATCGCCGAGCGGCTGGACGGCGCGTATGACGTGCTTTACCGCGGGCGCGGCGGGCGCGTGGCGCATGAATGCATCATCGACACGCGGCCCTTTGCCGAAAGCGCCGGCGTCACGGTGGACGACATCGCCAAGCGGCTGATCGACAACGGGTTCCACGCGCCAACGATGAGTTGGCCGGTGGCAGGGACGCTGATGGTCGAGCCCACGGAGAGCGAGACCAAGGCCGAGCTCGACCGCTTCTGCGACGCGATGCTGGCCATCCGCGAGGAAATCCGCGATATCGAGGAGGGCCGTGTCGATCCCGCGAACAACCCGCTCAAGAACGCCCCGCACACCATGGAGGATCTCGTCAAGGACTGGGACAGGCCGTACACGCGGGAACAGGCGTGCTTCCCGCCCGGCGCGTTCCGGGTCGACAAGTACTGGCCGCCGGTGAACCGCGTGGACAATGTCTACGGCGACCGCCACCTGGTCTGCACCTGCCCGCCGCTGGAGGCATACGCCGAGGCGGCCGAGTAGCCGGCCCGGCGCTCATCGGGCCTTGCGGCCCTCTTCGCGAAGACGCCCGAGAGGGCGGATGAGCGCCGCGCCCGCGACGGAAGTTTGCCTAGTCCTGCGCGCGCAGTTCCCTGGCCGGGCGTGCGAGCATCGGTGCCCAGGCAAAGGCCAGCCCGGCCACCAGGCTGACCGCCGCGCCGCCCGCCACGATCCCCACCGCCGCCCCCCACGCCACGGCAAAGCCTGTGTCCATCACGAAGCGGCTGACCGCCCAGCCACCGCCGATGCCCGCGGCGAGCGCCACGAGCCCCGCCACCGCCCCCAGAAGCCCCGCGCGCAGGGCAAGCCCCGCGAGGATACGGCGGCGCGTCGCCCCGAGCGTTTTCAGGATCGCCGCCTCGTACCGGCGCGAGCGCTGGTCGGCGGCAGCGGCCCCGATCAACACCAGGAACCCGGTCAGCAGGGTCACCGACGCCCCCCAGCTCGTGGCAGAGGCCAGCCCCGCCAGCAGCTCGCTGACCTGTTCGATCGCGTCGCGCACGCGGATCGCGGTGATGTTGGGATAGGTGTCGGAAATATCCCGCAGGATCGCGGCCTCGGCGGTCTCGCGCGCGTAGACGGTCGCGATGAAGCTGTGTGGCGCGGCCTCCAGCGCCGCGGGATTCATCACCATGATGAAGCCCATGCCGCCGGTCGAGAAATCCACCTCGCGGAAAGAGGTCAGCTCGGCCGTCACGTCCCGTCCGAGAATGTTCACCGTGACCTCGTCGCCCAGTTCCAGTCCCATCTCGGCGGCTTCCTCGGCGGCGAAACTCAACTGTGGCGGCCCGTCGTAGCCTGCCCCCCACCACTCCCCCTTGGTCAGGGTCGTCCGGTCCGGCAGTGCACCGGCATATGTCACGCCGCGATCTCCCTGCAGTACCCAGTGATCACCGGCGACCTCGGCCGCGGGGCGGCCGTTTATCGTGCTGATGATCCCGCGCAGCATCGGGGCGTGGTCCACGCGGCTGACCGCGGGATCGCCCTTCAGCCTGTCGAGGACACCGCTGATCTGGTCCTTCTGGATGTCGACGAAGAAAAACGCGGGGGCCTGTCGGGGCAGGTCGCGGGCGATGGCGGATCTCAGGTTGCGGTCGATCTGGCCAACAGCCGCGAGAACCGACAGGCCGAGCCCCAGCGACAGGACGACCGGCACGGCCGAGCTGCCGGGCCCGCCGATCGCCGCCAGCGCCCAGCCAAGCGCGGGGCGTCC
>NZ_JBISDG010000080.1:0-4808 GCF_044472985.1 Roseovarius salis
GGTGCTGGCAATCTCGTCCTTCATCCAGCCTTCATGGCTTGCGAAATCGACAAAAATTTGACCGACATAGGAAGTCACTGGTGTTTCCGCCGCCCCATGTGGGACGGCGGCATCGGGACAGTCGTGGTGTGTGGCGTCAGTCGTCGGCGATCCTGTAGGCCCGCCCGCGCCCCTCGACCTTCTCGGACGCGATGGTCAGCCCGAGTTTCTTCTTGAGCGCGCCGGACATGGCGCCTCGAACCGTATGCGGCTGCCATCCGGTGGCTTCCACGATCTCGTCGATGGTGGCGCCGCCCTCGGCCCGGAGCATCTCGATCAGGGTTTCCTGCTTGGTGCCCTTCCGGCGCTGAACCGGGGCGGGCGGCGTCTCAGTCGGCGGCGTGTCGTCGGGCTCATCCGTGATCCCGAGGGTGCTGTAGGCCAGCGGGGTGGCGCGCAGCGTGATCGGGCCGCGCTCCTCGTCGTGGCGGTAGACGGTGTTGAGATCGGCGGCGGGGATTTCCTCGATCAGGCCTTGCTTGAGAAGGCTCTTGCAGACGTTGCCGACCGCGCCGCCCTTGAGGCTGGCGGTGATGGGAAAGACAGCGCCGTCCTCGCGGGCGCAGGCAGTGGAGAGGATGACGGCTTGGGCGTCGGACAGCTGGATCTGGGTCATGGGGTCGTCTCCGTATTCGGGCCCGCGACATGCGGCGCCTTCTACGACCCCGAGCCGCGCCTCGGCGCGGCAGGAGTTCCGGCGGTGCCGGAGATCAGTCGGCGTGTTCGCCTTCGCCGAAGGCGCTGTCGGTGATGCGCTTCAGCAGGCTGGCGTAGTGTTCGAGGGTGCCGACATGGCCCCAGTTGATCTCGTCGGGGTGGGCGTTGAAGTGGTCGTCGCTGAGTGCCTGCAGGCGGGCGAGCATCGCGTCGATCTCGGCCTTCTTGCCGATGAAGGCGGCGAGTGCGTTCGACCGGTTCCTAGAACCGGTGGCGGAACCGGTCTCACCCCGGTTGCGCCGGGCCTTCTCGGCGCGGAGTTCTTGGCGGGGCGTGGTGATCGGGTTCATGCGCGTGGTCATCGGGGTGGCTCCTTGGGTCTGCGCTATCGCTGCGCTGCTTGAGCGCGGTGCTGAGTTGCATCGTCCTCGTGGATCCAGGTTCGCTCTCTCCGGCATGCTTATCAACTCAATAAGCACATGATTTCGAATGATAATCGGAGCGCGGCATGGAGGGTCTGAGCGAGCGCCAATACGCCGCCCGCGTCGGCCTCTCGCGCGGCGCGATCCAGAAGGCGAAGGCCGCAGGCCGCCTCGTGCTGCACGAGGATGGCAGCATCGACGCCGACGCCAGCGACGCACGCCGGGCCGAGAGCACGGACCCGTCGAAAACCCGAAAGCCGCCCCAGCCGAAGCGCAAGCCCGTTCCGGAGGCAGCCGTCTCGGCCGTCGGCGACACGCTGAAGGAACAGGGCCTGGCCGCGCCGGCGACGGGCGGCGGGACGACCTTCCTGCAGGCCAAGACGGCCAACGAGGTGCTGAAGGCGCAGGAACGGCGCATCCGGCTGCAAAAGCTGAAGGGCGAGCTGATCGACCGGGCCCACGCGCTGGCGCTGGTGTTCCGGCTCGCGCGGCAGGAGCGCGATGTCTGGATCAACTGGCCGGCGCGGGTCGCCGCGCTGATGGCGGCCGATCTCTCGGCCTCATGCAGCGAAGCGTTAGGCCAGGAAATCGTCGTGGAGCCCGCCGCCATGCAGAAGGCTCTGGAGAAGCATGTCCGATCCCAGCTCGACGACCTCGCCGAGATCCAGCCCGATCTCCGCTGAGGACGCGGACGCGCTTGCCTTCGACGGGGCGCAGGATGTCCTGCGGGCGTGGCTGGCCGGGCTGCGGCCCGACCCGGATCTGACGGTGTCGGAATGGGCCGACCGGCACCGCAAGCTGTCGTCCCGCGCCTCGGCCGAGCCGGGGCAGTATCGGACGGTGCGCACGCCCTACATGCGCGAGATCATGGACCGGCTTTCGCCCGGGGATCCGACCCAGCGGGTCGTGTTCATGAAGGCCGCGCAGGTCGGTGCGACGGAGGCCGGCAACAACTGGATCGGGTTCGCCATCCACCAGGCGCCGGGGCCGATGCTGGCGGTCCAGCCGACGGTCGAGCTGGCCAAGCGCAACTCGCGCCAGCGGATCGACCCGCTGATCGAGGAGAGCCCGGAGCTTCGGGAGCGGATCAAGCCGGCGCGTTCGCGCGACGCGGGCAACACGATGCTGTCCAAGGAGTTCGCGGGCGGCATCCTGATCATGACCGGCGCGAACTCGGCGGTCGGACTGCGCTCGACCCCGGCACGGTACATCTTCCTCGACGAGGTCGACGCCTATCCCGCCTCGGCCGACGAGGAAGGCGACCCGGTCACGCTGGCCGAGGCGCGGTCGCTGACCTTCGCGCATCGGCGCAAGGTGTTCCTGGTCTCGACGCCGACGATCCGGGGGCTGAGCCGCATCGAGCGGGAGTTCGAGGCGTCCGACCAGCGGCGGTTTTTCGTGCCGTGCCCGCATTGCGGCGCGATGCAGTGGCTGAAGTTCGAGCGGCTGCGCTGGGACAAGGGCCGCCCCGAGACGGCGGAGTATCACTGCGAGGGCTGCGACGCAGGCCTGGCCGAGCACCACAAGACGGCGATGCTGGAGGGAGGCGAATGGCGGGCGACGGCGGAGCCGGTGGATCCCGGCACGGTCGGCTATCACCTCTCGGCGCTCTACTCGCCGGTGGGCTGGCTGGGCTGGGACCGGATCGCGCGCGCATGGGAGGCGGCCCGAGGCTCGGACGAGGCGATCAAGGCGTTCCGCAACACGGTGCTCGGCGAGACCTGGGTCGAGACGGGCGAGGCGCCGGACTGGCAACGGCTGGCGGATCGCCGCGAGGCTTGGCCTGCGGGCACCGTGCCGGCGGGCGGTCTGTTCGTGACCGCCGGCGCGGACGTGCAGAAGGACCGGATCGAGGTCGATGTCTGGGCCTGGGGCCGCGGGCTGGAAAGCTGGCTCATCGATCATGTCGTCATCGAGGGCGGGCCGGGCGATCCGGCGTGCTGGCAGCAGCTCACCGATCTGTTGGGGCGCACATGGACCCATGCCTCGGGCGAGCATCTGGCGATCGCGCGGCTGGCGATCGACACCGGGTTCGAGACCAGCGCGGTCTATGGCTGGGCGCGGCAGGTCGGCTTCGCGCAGGTGGCACCCGTGAAGGGGCTTGATGGCTTCAACCGCGCGAGCCCGGTGACGGGCCCGACCTATGTCGACGCCACCGTCGCGGGCAAGCGTCTGCGCCGCGGTGCGCGGCTGTGGTCCGTGGCCACGGCGACCTTCAAGGCCGAGACCTACCGGTTCCTGCGGCAGGATCGGCCGACCGCGGAAGAGGTCACGGCCGGTGCACCGTTTCCGCCGGGAACGGTGCACTTGGCGTCCTGGGCGGACAGCGAATGGCTCAAGCAGCTGACCGCCGAGCAGCTGGTCACGGTCAAGGGCAAGCGCGGCTTCGCCAGGCTCGAATGGCAGAAGCTGCGCGAACGCAACGAGGCGCTGGACTGCCGGGTCTACGCCCGCGCCGCCGCCTGGATCGCGGGCGCCGACCGATGGTCGGAGGCGCGCTTGCAGGACCTGGAACGGCAACTGGCGGTGGAGACGACCGGGGTGGACAGCGAGGTGCCAGCCCGGTCCGCGCCCCGCCCGGTGCCGCGGCGGCGGACGCGGCGGTCGAGGTACATGGGGTGAGCCTCAGCTTGCCAGCGTGCGCTGAACGATACCCGGGTCCTTGTCGATCAGCGCAAGCAGGACACGGGCCGGGCCTTCCGGCGACCGCCGGTGCTGTTCCCAGTTCAGGAGCGTGGATTTCTTCACGCCGATGCTTCTGGCAAACTCGGCCTGCGAGAGGCCGGTGCGGGCGCGGATGGCCTGAACATCCGCGTCGGGGATATCGATCTCGTGGATCGTGACCGCCCCTTCGCCTTGGGCATGGGCAATGGCCTCCTTGAGGCCCTGTTCGATGCTCTTGAAGGCGTCGCTCATCTTGCGCTCCTGTAGCTGTCGGCCAGCAGTTTGCCGAGGGATTTGATCGTTTCCGTCTCTGCCCGGGTCAGATTGGCCTTTTCGTTCTTGGCAAAGACGGTGATCAGAAAGACCGGCATGTCATCGTCGCCGCCGTAAAAGTGAATGACACGATAACCGCCACTCTTGCCGCCGCCCTCGCGTGCGAACCGGACCTTTCGGACGCCACTGCCGAGCGAGACCCCGGCTGTGGGGTTGCGGGCGATGTAATCGATCAGCGCCATCCTTTCCTCTTCGCTCATGATGGCGCGGGCGCGGCGTTGAAACTCGGGCGTCTCGGCGACGGTCACGATGGTCATACCTGCATGTATGCGCCAATGGCGCATATGTCAATGACGCACCCAAGGGACTGCTCATGTCCGATCCTGCAACCCTCCGCGCCCGCCGCGACGCGCTCTCGGCGCAGCGGTCCTCGGGCGTGGCGCGGGTGAGCTATGACGGCAAGACCGTCGAGTATCGCAGCGTGGCCGAGATCGACCGGGCGATCGAGGCGCTGGACCGCGAGATAGCAGTCGCCGAGGGCCGGCAGATCGTGCGGCAGCTGCGCGTGACGACGACGAAGGGGCTCTGATCCATGGGGCTGTTCGACCGGTTTCGCCGCTCCAACTCGGCCGGCCCCGCCGGCGTGCGTGCGCGCCTGGAGGGCGCGATGTCCCGGCGCCGGCTGCGTGGCTGGAACCCGCCGCTGGAGAACGTCAACGCGCTGGTCGCCTCGGGCGGGCCGAAGCTGCTGGC
>NZ_JBISDG010000081.1:0-4066 GCF_044472985.1 Roseovarius salis
GCCCCAAGACATCATCCAGCCTGAAACCTATCCGCCTCCCCAAATCTCCTACAAAATTCAGGGCGTTTGGTCGCTCACAAACCATTCATACCCCCTCCTCTCGCAGAAAGAAGCGGCCCGCGGAGCGGGTCCGCGGGCCGGTGGGACAGTGGTCCGGTGCCGGAGGTCGTCCGGGCGAGGTCGCCGCCGCGCTCAGCTCAGCGGGTCGTCCGTTGTGTAATGCAGCACGACCGCGATGGTGGCCGCCTTCAGGCTCGCCGCGCCCTCTACGGCCAAATCGACCGGGCGCGGCGCTTCCGCTTCGACCCAGTCGCAGAGCCCGCCCAGCGTCCGGTCGGCGGCGAGTGCCACGCCGATGCTGGCGCAGAGCGTGTCAAAGGCTTCGTCACGGTCGGTGCCCTGCACGACCGCCTCGATCTCGGCCCGATGCTGGTAGTGGTAGGCCAGCGGCGACAGCGTCACCTCCGGCTCCCCCGGCTCGCCGTCGCGCAGGATCAGCAGACCCTCGGTCGGCACGCGCTCGGGCAACACGTCACCCCGTAGTGCGCTGGCGGGCAGCGCCGAGAGCCGCGCGTGCAGCGCGGCGAGGATGGTTTCGCGAGGGGTGGGCATCGAAGCGGGCCTTGTTGGTTTTCCGGTTAATGCGGCAACGGAAGCAGCGAACGGTCGGGAGAATGCTCATTAACCAATTGCTGGCAACTTGCATCCCGCGGTTCGTCGGGAGGTTCCATGCAGCACAATCTACGGGAATTTCTCCGCCACGGCGGCAGCGGTCAGTACGTGTTGGCACGACAGAACGGGGCCGTGTACGGCTACCGTGCGGGCATTTCGATAAAGTCGCTCTTTCCCGGCTACGCCGATCTACGGGCCGATTTCACCGACCAACTGGACCGCGTGATCGACGAAAACACCCGGATGCTGTTGAATGCGCTGACGCCCCCGGACACCGTGCCACGGGTGTCCGAAGACGACCTTCGCGACGTTTCGGACGCGAAGGAGGAGGCGCTGCACCAGTGGGATGCGCGTCTGGCGGCCATCTTCGAGGAATATGAGACCCACCCGCAGCGCCTGCGTCCGTTGCGGGCAGCGATGGAAGAACGTCTTCTTCGGGCCTTCGCGGGTCTGATCAACCAGCTTCGGCAGCAGGATTTGGGGATCGAGCGTTACATCTGGCGCTCCCAAGACGACGCGAAAGTGCGCCACAGTCATGCTGAGTACGACGATCAGGTGTTCCGCTGGGGCGATCCGCCCGCAGGCGGCCATCCGGGACAGGCGCACAACTGTCGCTGCTACGCAGAGCCGGTCACGGCGGGATCGCGGAACGACATCACTCCTATTGAGTATGTTCCCACAGAGAGCGGCTACCCCCTTCAGGATCTCGCAGAACACGAGGCTGCTGGCGGGCACACCATTGAACGGCATGTCGGCAAGAGCGAATCCTTCCTAATCGGCATGGTCAGCGTTCCGGTAGCCCGTACGCTTTTCCAAACGGTCTATCGCTGGTACCATGGTTCTTTCAGTTCGCTTGCGGCTGCGGAAAGACTCACGAACGCGAACCTTTCGCGTAACGCCGCGATCGTGAATGCCGTCGCAACCGGGCAACAGGAGGATGCTATCCTCGAAAGCACTTTCTCCAGCATAACGGGGCAAGAGGCCTATCGGTTGACTCGCGGGACATCCTCACCGATACGACTGCGCCCCACATACTCCGTGAGGACGTACATCCGTCATGCGCCCGCAATGCCGAATGGCTTCATTATCGTGACCTCTTTTCCAAGGAACGACTGACGTGAAAGCGCCCCAAGCCTTCTATGACTTTACGTTGCAGTTCCACCAGGACCTAGACCTAGTCCATCCGGATTGGGCTTCTGATGCCCCGACTGCTCGCCATGAAATCTACCAGAGCTTCCGCCGGCAGTATGGCGATCAGGCGGTGCACGACCTGAACGCCTTTTGCGAAAAGCTGTTGTCGCATGCGCCGGCCGACCTTGAATCCTTTTGGTTCAAGGAATCCAAAGCAGACTGGGTTATTTCCAACGATGGCATCCGGTTGCTTCTCAAGGACTTTCAGACATGGGCGGCCTCTTTGTAAGGAGAGATTGATTCAATCATGAACTCTTGCTCTCCACCCACTTCGCCAAGATCAGCCCCGGCACGCTGTCATGTGCCCGCTCGGCGTCCCTGTCCAGATCCAGCCGCTTCGGCAGCTTGACCTGCGGGACCAGCAGGAAGATCGGCGCGGTGACCTGGTTGCGGCCGGTCTTCGCGCGTGATGCCACAGCGGTGCCCCGCCTGTTGATCCGGGCGCGGTCGGCGACGAGCAGGCTCGGGCCGCGGCGGCGATAGACGAATCTGAGCCGCAGCCCGCGGCGGCGCTCCCATTCGCCGGGGGTGATCTTGCCCCCGCGCAGGCCGCGGCCGGCGGCGGGCGTCGGGATCGCGAGCCAGAAGCCGGTTTTCGAGCGGATCAGCGGGCCGGTGTCGTGGGCTCCGACGATGGCGGGGGCCTTCGACCAGACCAGCGCCGCCGCGCCGATGCTGGTGGTACCCTTGGGCCACGTCTCCGAGCGGATGCTTCTGGCCAGTCGCTGGCCCAGCCCCGCGCCGGTGATCTGGCGGCGCCAGTCGGTCTTGAGCTGTCCGCCGGCCTCGCGCATCGCCGTGGTCACCGCACGCTCGCCCGCCTTGATCTCCGCGGCCATGAGCGCGGTGAGGTCCGGGGTGACGTCGAGTTTCAGTTTCATGTCGGTCGCAGATCCACAGTCCAGACCAGCCGCTCGCGGTCGCGGACGGGCTCGCCCTGGATGAGGAAAGGCTCGCCGTCGATCTCGATCCGGTCGCCCGGGCGCGGGTTCGCAATCTCGGCGATGCGCAGATCCAGCCGAGTGGTCTCCGACCAGATGCGCGCCTCGCCGAAGCCGGCCACGTCATCGGGCCGGCGCAGGATGGCGCGGACCAGTGACGGCGCGCCGCCCTCGGCGGTGTAGACGACGTCGCGCGCGAGATGCGCGTCCGCGAAGAGCGCGTCGAGAGCGACGGCGACGGCGGTCATCAGGTCCGCCGTGCGCTGCGCAGGACCTGCGGGCGGGTGCAGATCGGCAGCGGGTTGGACTCGATCTCGAGCCGCACCCACTCGTCGCGGTCGCGGTCCGGGATCATGCGCGCATAGAGCGGCAGGCCGACGGTGTTGACCGTCTCGAAGGTGTCGGCGGGGGCGTAGTAGATCTCGAAGAGCCCCTCGACACCCTCGGGGTAGAAGTAGGCCTTGTCGGTGGGCACGCCGAAGCCCAGCCCGCCGCGGTAGCGGCGGAAGGTGATGCCGCCGAAGCTGACTTCCTCGCCCACGCGCCCGCGCAGATCGGCCGCCGCGGCGGTGTTGAGGTAGGTCTCGCGCACCTCCTTGTGGGCCACCAGATCGGCGAAGAAGGCCGAGCCGCATTCGGCGCGGATCTGCACCTGGCCGGCGGCCAGGCCGCCCAAGGAATCCTCGACGCTCTCGATCAGCGCCTGGCAGTGCTTGCGCAGCGCGCCCGAGGCCGGGGTCGCGTTGTCCAGATCGAAGTCCACCTCCGCGGCCGGCGTGATGCCGAACTCGGCGTGGTAGTCGATCACGGTGGCGCCGTCCTTCGGATCCTTCACCACGCCCTGGATGCCGTTGAATAGGTGGAACTCGAAGGTGGCCTCGGCGTCGTTGCGGAGCCGGCCGAGCTTGCGCGCCACCTCGGCCTGCACCTGCTGGACGGCCGTCTCCGAGCCGAAGTCGCGGATGGACTGGATTTCCGAGGCCCAGAGCACGTCCTGCTTCTTGAACTGGCGGCAGACGAAGGCCCGCATCTCGCGGCGTTCGGGGATCTGGGACTCGTAGGCCGACCCGCGCTCGGAGAACGGGATGAGCGAGAGCGTGCCGTCGCGGCTCTCGATCATCACGGTGCGCGAGCGCACGCCGCGGGCGCCGAAGAGGGCTGCGCCCGAGAGGATTGCGGGCTTGAAGGGAATGTTCTCCAGCGCACGGGTCAGTTCGATTATGGTGAAGGCATCGCCTTCGAAGATGTCCATGGTGGCCATG
>NZ_JBISDG010000082.1:0-3926 GCF_044472985.1 Roseovarius salis
GGGCCGTCAGGCGGGCGCCGCCGGCCGGATCGGCCACGGAGGCGCGTTCGGCGGGAATGTCGCGGCGGGTCATGCGTTGCTCCCTCGTGGTGTCCGCGACCGGCCTGCTCGCGGCGCGGCGCCGGTCGCGGCGATTGCCGTCACTGGGGGATTTCGCCCTGCAACCCCTCGACGTAGAAGTCCATGCCAAGGAGCGTCTCGTCGGAGGCGGTCTCGCCCTCGGCCAGCCAGTCGGTGCCGTCCTGACGCTTGAGCGGGCCGGTGAAGGGATGGTACTCGCCCGCGGCGATGGCCTCCTTCATCGCCAGCGCCTCGGCCTTGACCTCGTCGGGAACGGCGTCGGTGATCTCGCCGATCTCGACCATGCCCTCGTCGATGCCGTGCCAGACCTGCTGGCTTTCCCATGTGCCGTCCATCACGGCCTGCGTGCGGTCGATGTAGTAGGGCGCCCAGTTGTCGATGATCGAGGAGACACGCGGGAAGGGCTTGTACTCGGCCATGTCCGAGGCCTGCCCGAAGGTGACGACGTCGCCGGCCTTTTCCGCCGCCGCCTGCGGCGCGGTGGAGTCGGTGTGCTGCAGGATCACGTCGGCGCCCTGCTCGATCAGTGCGTTGGCGGCGTCGGCCTCTTTCGCCGGGTCGAACCAGGTGTAGGCCCAGATGATCTTGAACTGGACGTCCGGGTTGACCTTGCGGGCGTGGATGTAGGCGGCGTTGATGCCGCGGATGACCTCGGGGATGGGGTAGGAAGCGACGTAGCCGACGATGTCGGAGTCGGTCATCCGGCCGGCGATGTGACCCTGGATGGCGCGGCCCTCGTAGAAGCGGGCCGAGTAGGTGGAGACGTTGGGCGCAGTCTTGTAGCCGGTGGCGTGCTCGAACATCACGTCGGGGAACTTCCTGGCCGCCGTGATGGTCGGGTCCATGAAGCCGAAGGAGGTGGTGAAGATCAGGTCCGCCCCCTGCAGCGCCATCTGCTCGATCGCGCGCACGGCGTCGGCGCCCTCGGGCACGCTTTCCTGGTAGACGGTTTCCACGGCGTCTCCGAAATGCTCCTCGACGGCCAGCCGGCCCTGATCGTGCTCGTAGGTCCAGCCGCCGTCGCCGATGGGGCCGACATAGATGAAGCCGACCTTGGTGGTGTCCTGCGCCAGCCCCGGGGCGGCGAGCCCGAGGGCCAGCGCGGCGCCGGCGAGAAGTCTGGTGATCGTCATGAAGGTGTCTCCCTGCGTGAGAAGTTGCGGTGCCTCAGCCCGAGGCGTGGAAGATGCGGCCCAGAGAGCCGGGCGCGCGCGATCTGTCGGCCGACATGATGACCAGCACGAGGATGGTGATCAAGTAGGGCGACATGGAGAGGTATTCGACCGAGATGGCGGCGCCCGCCGCCTGCAGGTTCAGCTGCAGCACGGTGACCCCGCCGA
Source organism: Roseovarius salis (assembly GCF_044472985.1). Taxonomy (NCBI): domain Bacteria; kingdom Pseudomonadati; phylum Pseudomonadota; class Alphaproteobacteria; order Rhodobacterales; family Roseobacteraceae; genus Roseovarius; species Roseovarius salis. The sequence continues at coordinate 1,422 of NZ_JBISDG010000082.1, forward strand.
AAAGCCAGGCGCCAAGCAGGACGCGGCCGGCACGCCACGAGGCGAACACGACCAGCGCCAGCGCGATCCAGCCGGCGCCGGCCGTGATTCCCTCGGTCCACTGGGGGACGCGGACGAGGCTGATATAGGCCCCCCCAAGCCCCGCGCAGGCGCCGCCGAAGAGGATGGCCACGACGCGCAGGCGCACGACCTTGAAGCCCAGCGCATGGGCGGCGTCGTGGTTCTCGCCAACGGCGCGCAGAACGAGGCCTGCGCGGGTGTATTTCAACACCGCCCATACCGCCGCCACGAGGGCAAGGCCGAGATAGACGATCAGATCGTGCGAGAAGAGAACGCGGCCGAGGAACGGGATGTCGGCCAGCGGGCCGAGATCGAGCCGCGGGGTCGGCGGCGGCTTGATCCCGACATAGCCCTGGCCGAGCAGCGAGGAGACCCCCAGGCCGAACAGCGTGAGCGCGAGACCGCTGGCGACCTGGTTGGCCAGCGCCAGCTGGGTGAGGCCGGCAAAAAGAAGCGACAGGAGCGCCCCGCCCGCGGCCGCGGCGGCAAAGCCCAGCGCGGGCGAGCCGGTCTCGACCGCCGCGGCGAAGCCGCAGACCGCGCCGGTGATCATCATGCCCTCCACCCCGAGGTTCAGCACCCCGGCGCGTTCGGCCACGAGCTCGCCCGTGGCCGCCAGCAGGATCGGCGTCGCCGCCACGAGAAGGGAGGCCAGCAGCAGGGCAGGGCTGATCGAGGCAAGGTCCATCACGCGGTCTCCGCCGTCTTGATCCGGATGCGGTAGTTCGTCAGCAGGTCGACTGCCAGCAGGAAGAACAGCAGCATGCCCTGGAACACCTGTATCGCCGCCGCGGGCAGGCCGAGATTGGATTGCGCGATCTCGCCGCCGATATAGGTAAGCGCCATGAGCATCCCCGCCAGCAGGATGCCGACGGGATGGAGGCGGCCGAGGAAGGCCACGATGATCGCCGTGAAGCCGTAGCCCACGTTGAAGTCGATGCTGACCTGGCCGGAGGGGCCCGACACCTCGAACATGCCCGCAAGCCCGGCCAGCGCCCCGGCGGTGCCAAGACAGAACAGCGTGAGGCGGGCCGGGGTCACCCCGGCGAAGCGGGCGGCGCGGGGCGCCTGCCCGGCCAGCCGTATCTGGTAGCCCAGCTGGTGGCGGGTCAGCAGGACATGGGCGAGGATCACCGCGACGAAGGCCGCCACGACGCCCCAGTGCATGCCCGTCCCGGCGATCAGCTCGGCATTGTGGGCGGCCGGGTAGTCCTGAAGGTTGCGCGAGCCGGGAAAGCCCATGCCCTCCGGGTTGCGCAGCAGCCCCAGCGACATCTTGGCCAGCAGTTGCTCGGCCACGTAGACCAGCATCAGCGACACGAGGATCTCGTTGGTGCCGAAGCGGACCTTGAGCAGGGCGGGGATCATCGCCCATGCCCAGCCGCCGGCCGCGCCGGCGGCGATCATCAGCGGGAAGACATACCACGCGTCGAGCGGGTAGAAGGCCAGCCCCACGCCCGCCCCGGTGAGCGCGCCGATGATGTACTGCCCCTCGGCGCCGATGTTCCAGATCCCGGCCCGGAAGCCGAGCGACAGCCCGATGGCGATGAGGATGAGCGGCCCCCCCTTCACCAGCAGTTGCGGGCGGTAGTAATACGCGAACTCGCCGAACAGCGGGTCCCAGAAGATCGTCCGGATCGCGGCGAGGGGATCGTTGCCCAGAAGGGCGAAGAGCGCACCGCCGGCGAGCATCGTGACGAGCACCGCCAGCGCCGGTGTTGCCCATGTCCAGAACCGCGAGGGCTGGGGGCGTTTCTCGAGCTTCATCATCGCCCGGCCCCTCCCCGGCGGGCGGAAGGGGGCGCTGCCCCCTCGGCCTTCGGCCTCACCCCCGGGATATTTGCCGGCCAGAAGACGGGGCGGGGCGCGCGACCACGGGCGGCTCCGGTCCTGGCCGGGGCGCGCGCCGCGTCGCGGCAGTCAGGGCAATGCATGCGCCGCCTCCATCCCGTGGGCACCACCCATCATGAGGCCGACCTCCTCGACCGACAGTTCGCGCGCATCGCGGATATCCGAAAGGCGCCCCTCGTTCAACGCGCAGAAGCGGTCGGCGATGTCCATGAGTTCCTCGAGGTCCTGGCTGATGCAGATGATTGCCGCGCCTTCGGCCGACAGGTCGAGCAGCGCCTGGCGGATCGCCGCCGCCGCGGCGGCATCCACGCCCCAGGTCGGCTGGTTCACCACCAGCACCTCGGGGGTCTGCAAGACCTCGCGGCCGATCACGAATTTCTGCAGGTTGCCGCCCGACAGCGCGCGCGCGGCCGTGTCGGGGCCGGGCGTGCGCACGTCGAACCGGCGGATGATGCGCGTGGCGAAGTCGCGTGCCGCGTTCCAGCGCACGAAGCCGCGCCGGACCAGGTGCTCGCGCTGTGCGCCGGTGATCAGGGCGTTCTCGGTCAGCGTCATCTCGGGGGCGGCGGCATGGCCAAGGCGCTGCTCGGGGGC
>NZ_JBISDG010000083.1:0-3443 GCF_044472985.1 Roseovarius salis
CAGCCGCTCATCCCGACTTCGCCAAGGATCGCCAGCTTGGCCTCGTCAGTCCAGCGTCGCCGACGCTCGGCGCGCACCACAACCTCGTCTCGCACGATATGCGACGGGCGAGACTCGCCGCGTCATGACCTTGGCCAATCGCGAGGTGCCGGGGGCCGAGCGTGGCTCTCTGGCCGATCTCGCAGCGTTCGCGCGCGACCTTCCCGCACGCCTCGGCGGAACCGCGACGCCATGAGGCATGAATGGCTCCACCTGCGGCTTGCCGCACCACTCATGGCCTTCGGCGGCATCGCCATCGACCATGTCGGGCCGACACGGGAATTTCCCTCGGCCTCGGCGCTGACCGGGCTGCTGGCCAATGCGCTGGGTTGGCGGCGCGAGGACAGCGCGGCGCACCAGGCGTTGCAGGACAGGCTGATCTTCGGCACGCTTTCGGTGATGCCGGACGGGCGCAGCGCACCGCTGGTCGTGACCGATACGCAGAACGCCAAGCTTGAGAAATCGGATCGCGGCTGGACGACATGGGGGGCGCCCGAGGGCAGGGCAGGCGCGACCTATGACAGTCCCCACCGCCGCCGCCGCGACTATCTGGCCGATCACGAAACCCGCGTCGTGCTCAGGCTGGCGGCGGGCGAGGGCCCCACGCTCGAAGATGTGGCAACCGCGCTCGACCGGCCCGCGCGCCCGCTCTTCATCGGGCGCAAGGCCTGCCTGCCGTCGGCGCGCCTCGTGGTCGGCACCGTCGAGGCCGAGACCGCCTTCGCCGCGCTCGACGCGTTGGGAATCGGCGGCCGCGCGATCTGGCCCGACGAGGGCGATGGCCCCGACGATGCCCTGCGTCACGACATCGCTGACCTGCGCAACTGGCACAGCGGCCTCCACGGTGGCAGCCGCGTCGTGATGGAGGGCCGCATCGCATGACCCTCCACCTCGTCGAGATGCCGCTCTCATTGCCGGCACTGAACCGCTGGGCGGGGCACCGCAACATCGGTCGCGGCCTGTTCGACGAAGGGCTGGTCCTCCACCACCTTTTGGGCGAGGCATTTGGCCCTGCCGCATTGCAGCCCTTTCGCCTGCTCGTCGCGCCGCGCGCGCGGACCGGCACGCTCTATGCCTACAGCGCTGTCGCGGCGGAAGAGCTCCGCGCAGCGGTTGCGCTGTCGATCGGACCGTCCGAGACTGAGGTCGTCTCGCTTGATGCGCTGCGCTCGGTCGAGCGCCCCAAAACCACCTGGCAGAAAGGGATGCCTCTGGGGTTCGACCTCAAGATCCGACCCACGGTGCGATTGGCCTCGCCGCTAAAGGGCAAGGACGTGCAATTTCCCAAAGGGGCCGAGGTGGACGCATTCCTGTCCGAGACGCTGCGCAACGACCATGCCCGACCGCGCGAGGAGGTTTACCTGGATTGGCTGGAAGCACGCCTCGCAGCCGTCGCCGACCTCGAAAGGGACGCATCGCGACTGCACCAGTTCAGGCGTGTCAGGAGCATGCGCGGCGGGCGCCGGGTCGAAGGCCCCGAGGTCGTCATCCACGGCACCCTGACCGTACGCAATCCCGAGGGTTTTGCCAGCTTGCTGGCGCGCGGAGTCGGGCGACACCGCAGTTATGGATACGGCATGCTGCTTCTGCGGCCACCGCAAAGAAAGGGCTGACGTCGTGCTGAAGGGGCGTCTCGGGCTGGACAGCGCAAAGGTGCCACATGCCGACCGGGCGGGGTGCCTTTACCTCGCACGCGGCGCGTTGACGGCGCGGGACGGGACCCTTGCCTTCCTGCAAGGTGAGGCGACCGAGGCCGACGCGCTTGACCCCGGCGATTATGCGATTCCCCTGCAAGGTGTCTCGATCATCCTGCTCGGACCCGGCTCGACCGTTAGCCACGACGCGCTGCGCCTGATCGCCCACGCGCGCACCGCGCTGGCCGCCGTTGGGGAAGACGGGGTGCGTATGTATACCGCCCCGCCGATGATGCCGGATCGCTCCGGCCTGGCGCGTGTTCAGGCGAAAATATGGGCTGATGACGACCTGCGCCTGATGACGGCGCGCCGGATGTATGCGCTGCGCCTCGGCGAGGTGCTGCCGCACCGCGACCTCGACGTGTTGCGCGGGATCGAGGGCGCCCGGATGAAGGAAGCCTATGCGCTTTCGGCTAGCCGCATTGGGATCGACTGGTACGGACGCCGCTATGACCGCGCCAATCCCAACGCCGCGGATCTTCCAAACCAGGCGCTGAACCACGCCGCCAGCGCGGTAGAGGCGGCCGCAGCGATCGCTGTGACCGCGACTGCTACGATCCCGCAACTGGGCTTCATCCACGAGGATGCCGGCCAGTCCTTCGTCCTCGACATCGCCGACCTCTATCGGACCACCGTCACCATCCCCTGCGCGTTCAAGGCTGCGCGCCGTGTCTCCGAGCACCGCTGTGAAAACATCGAGCGCACGACACGGCGACTGACGGGAAAGGCGCTTTCCGAGGAAAGGGTCATCCCAGACATGATCGAACGGATCAAGGCGCTGATCGAGGGGCGCGACTGATGCCACTGACCGTCATCGTGACCCGTGACGTCGAGGCCCGCTACCGCGGTTTTCTCACCTCTGTCATGTTGGAAGTATCGGCCGGCGTTTATGTCGCGCCGGACATGTCCTCAGGCGTGCGAGAGCGTGTTTGGGACGTCGTGTCGTATTGGTGGGAAACGCTGAGGCGTGGCTCTCTCGTAATGGTGTGGCGCGACAAGGCGGCAACCGGCCATCTGCGGATTGAAACGCTTGGCGATCCCCCGAAGGAAATCGTTGACGCAGATGGCATTCTGCTCGTTAGACGAGAGTGAATTTCTAATAATTCACCCAACTGCTCTTTGACAATTGAACCAAAACAAGCCATTACGTGTAAGAGGCTCCCCCGCACCCGCGGGGATAGACCCCTGTCGCGAAGACCCTCCCGGGGTTTTTCTTTGGCTCCCCCGCACCCGCGGGGATAGACCCCAAGCCTTCTAACCCGGAACAAATAGGGAACAGGCTCCCCCGCACCCGCGGGGATAGACCTTCCTGCAACCACCCCCAGCACTCGGATCAGGCGGCTCCCCCGCACCCGCGGGGATAGACCCTCTTCCTCAGTGAGTTCAAGTTCAACCTTGCGGGCTCCCCCGCACCCGCGGGGATAGACCCATGACCGACGGATTCACCCGTCACGGCATCGAGGCTCCCCCGCACCCGCGGGGATAGACCCTATAGGGCTTCCGTGTGGACGGGTGACGACCGGGCTCCCCCGCACCCGCGGGGATAGACCCGCCCTCGATGGCGTCGAGACCGTCACGCGGGCGGCTCCCCCGCACCCGCGGGGATAGACCCTAGGTCGCGTCTTCATTTAGGCCAGCCAAACCATTGCACAGGCGAGGGATACGAAGGCGCCGAAGGAGGAGAGTGTTTTCTCGCAACGCATGGCGATC
>NZ_JBISDG010000084.1:0-3203 GCF_044472985.1 Roseovarius salis
GGGCTGCGGCGGGGGCCGCTTGACGGGGTTCCGGTGAGCTGGAAGGACCTTTTCGACAGCGCCGGCACCGCGACCGAGGCCGGCTCGGCCCTGCTGGCCGGCCGCGTGCCCGAACGCGATGCCCGCGTTCTGGCCAACGCCGCGATGGCCGGGCTCGTCTGCCTGGGCAAGACGCACATGAGCGAGCTGGCCTTTTCCGGCCTCGGGCTGAACCCGGTCACCGCCACGCCGCCCAACCTGCACGATCCGGGCGCGGTGCCCGGCGGTTCTTCGTCCGGGGCGGCGGCCAGCGTGGCCTTCGGGCTGGCCGCCGCGGCGATCGGCAGCGACACGGGCGGCTCGGTCCGCATACCCGCCGCATGGAACGATCTCGTCGGCCTCAAGACCACCGCCGGCCGCGTGCCGCTGGAGGGCGTCGTGCCGCTGTGCGAGAAATTCGACACCGTCGGCCCCCTTGCCCGGACGGTCGAGGACTGCGCCCTGCTGCTGGCCGCGCTCGAGGGCCGCCCCGCGCCGGACCTTTCCGGCGCAACGCTGGGCGGGCTGCGGCTGGCGACGCTGGAGACGGTCGTGCTGGACGATCTGCGCGAGGCGCCGTCGGCCGCCTATCTCGACGCCGTGGCGCGGTTGCGGGACGCGGGCGCGGTGTCGGAGCCGGTGGAGTCCCCCGAGCTGGCCGAGGCGATGCCGATGTCCGGCGTGCTCTTCACCGCCGAGGCCTACGGGATATGGGGCGCCACGATCGAGGCCGATCCCGACATCATGTTCGCCCCCATCCGCGACCGCTTCCGCCAGGGCCGTGACGTCGCGGCACCGGATTACGTGGCCGCATGGCGGCGGCTGGAGGCGTTGCGCGCCGAGTGGCGGGCGCGGATGGCGGGTTTCGATGCCGTCCTGATGCCCACCGCGCCCAACGTCGCCCCAGACCGTGAACGCCTGCTGGCCGACGGCGACTACTACGTCACCGAGAACCTGCTGACCCTGCGCAATACGCGGGTGGCCAACCTCATGGGGCTGCCCGCCGTGACCCTGCCCACCGGGCGGCCGGGCTGCGGGCTCATGCTGTGTGGGGCGCCGATGGGCGAGGCGCGGCTCCTGCGCGTGGCGCGGGCGGCCGAAGCGGCGCTGGCGGGCGCGTGACGGGCTGCGAAAATGCCACAAAGCCCTGTCAAGTCCCTGCTTTTGCTGGACCGCGTGGCGGCAAATCTGTAGCGTGAAGGCCAACGGGGCGTGAACGATCCCGACAAACGAGGCAGGACAGGATGTTTCCCGAGCGGTTTTCAACCCTCCCGGAATATGCGTTTCCGCGTTTGCGGGCGCTGCTGGATGGCCATGCGCCGGGCGGCGAGGTCATGCACATGACCATCGGCGAGCCCAAACACCCCTTTCCGCCGTGGGTCGCCGACATCATTGCCGAGCACGCCGGGGAATTCGCGAACTATCCCGTCAACGAGGGCACCCCGGCGCTGCTGCAGGCGATCACGGGCTGGCTGCATCGCCGCTACGGCGTCACGCTCGACCCGGAGCGGAACGTGATGGCGCTCAACGGCACGCGCGAGGGACTCTATAATGCCATGATGGCCCTGTGCCCCGAGTCCAAGAACGGCAAGTGGCCCAAGGTGCTCATCCCCAACCCGTTCTACCAGGTCTACATGGTTGCCGCGCTCAGCGTGGGCGCCGAGCCGGTGTTCCTGCCCGCGACGCGCGGTAACGACCACTTGCCCAATTTCAACGCGGTGCCCGGCGAGGTGCTCAACCAGGTTACGGTGGCCTATCTCTGCTCGCCCAGCAACCCGCAGGGCGCGGTGGCCACGCGCGACGACTGGGCCGACCTCATCGGGCTGGCCGAACTTTACGACTTCCAGATCTTCGCGGACGAGTGCTATTCGGAGATATACCGCGACGATCCGCCGGTGGGCGCGCTTCAGGTGGCAGAGGAAATGGGGGCCGACCCCGAGCGCGTGGTGGTTTTTCACTCACTTTCGAAACGGTCCAACCTGCCGGGCCTGCGCTCGGGCTTCGTGGCGGGCGGGCCGGAAACGATCCGGCGGATGAAACAGTTGCGCGCCTATGCCGGTAGCCCGCTGCCCATGCCGTTGCAGCACGCCGCCGAAAGCGTCTGGGCCGACGAGGCGCATGTCACGGAAAACCGCCGCCTTTACCGTGAAAAATACGATGTGGCCGACGGCATCATGACCGGCGTCGCGGGGTACGAGCCGCCGCAGGCGGGCTTCTTCCTCTGGCTGCCGGTCGAGGATGGCGAGGCGGCGGCGCTCAAGCTCTGGCGCGAGACGGGCGTGCGGGTGCTGCCCGGGGCCTATCTGGGGCGCGAGGTGAACGGCGAGAACCCCGGCAAACCCTATATCCGGGCCGCCATGGTGGCCCCAAAGGACGAGATGGCGCAAGGCCTCACCCGGCTGCGCGACTGTCTCTATACATGAACGAGGACGAGGCGAGACATGGCATTCCAGACACGCGGGCGCGACCCGTTGCTTGACAGTTCGATGGCCGAGGCGATCGAGAAGCGGGGCAAGGAACTGGCGGGGCTCTTGCTGATGGCCCTGGGTGCGATGGCGGCGGCCACCGTCCTGTCTTATCACCCCGACGATCCGAGCTGGATGTCCGCGACGGACGCGCCGGTGCGCAACTGGATGGGCCATGCCGGTGCCTCGGTCGCCGTGACGCTGTTCATGGTCATCGGCTGGGCCGCGGCAGGGATAGCTCTGGCGATTTTCGGTTGGGGCGTACGGCTCGGCCTGCACCGGGGCGAGGAACGCGCGGTGGGGCGGCTCATATTCCTGCCTATCTGGCTGGCGGTTCTTTCGCTTTTCGCCGCCTCCTTCGCGCCGGGGCCGCAATGGAGCGCCGCGCACAGTTTCGGCCTTGGCGGCCTGTTCGGTGACACCGTACTGGCCACGCTGCTTGGGTTGCTGCCGCTCGGACCCGGCGCGGGGCTCAAGCTGCTGACCTTCGTTCTGGCGGCGCTGTCGCTGGGGCTGGGCCTGTTCGTGCTGGGCTTTTCCCGGCAGGAGGTCAAGCGCATCGCCCGCTTCCTGCTGGTCGGGCTGGTGATGACCTATGCCGGCTTGCGGGCGCTGCTGGGGCAGGGTGCCACGGGGGCCGCGCGCGCCTCTGCCGGGGTGTCCGCCGGGGTGCGCCACGGGATGGAGGCGCGTCGCCAGCGCCGGGCGGAGAGGCAGCAG
>NZ_JBISDG010000085.1:0-3009 GCF_044472985.1 Roseovarius salis
GAGACGACGGCTCGTCTCATCGGCACGGTGCCAGTCGAGGATTTCCGCCTCCAGGTGATCGATCTGTCGTTGGAGTGCGTCCAACTGGGTGACAACCGAGAATAGGGCGGATCGGGCGTGCTCAGGCAAGTCGTCCTGCTCTTCATGCAACAGTTTAGTGAGTGCCTTTACGCCTCCGGGGCCTGTGGCAGTGACCATCCCATATTCGGCCAAATGGGCGCGAAGCGCATTGATCAGGGCGGTTCGCTGACGGACGAGAAGGTCCCTTGTCTTGTGCAGCATGAGAACGCCCTGCTGCTCTCGGCTTTTAACTGCGACGAAGCGCATGGTCGGCCGCGTAACCGCCTCGCAGATTGCCTCCGCGTCGGCGGCATCAGTCTTTCCGCGCTTCACATAGGGCTTAACGTAGGCCGGCGGCATCAACCGAACCTCGTGGCCCAATTCCTAAAGTTCGCGTGCCCAGTGATGGGCAGACGCACAGGCTTCCATACCAACTAGACTTGGCGGCAAAGCCGAGAAGAATGCAAGTACCTCCCCACGCCGCAGTTTACGGCGGATCGCGACCGCTCCTTCCGCGCTTGCGGCATGTACCTGAAAAACTCTCTTCGCGAGATCGAGACCGACGACTGTAATATCCTCGAACATGATGTGGCTCCTTAGACCTGGCTTAACAGCCAAATCATCGCACACTACGCCGGTGCAGGGGCCGTCCACAGCATCAGGTCAGAACGGCGGGAAATAAAAGGGAGACGATGTTTGAGAAGGCGACGCATCGTGGCGGGTGTCCAAGACTGCCAGAACGTCCAGGAGGAACGATATGCCATGACGAACGATGCCGACGTCATCACTCTGCGTCCGTCGGAATCTTCTTATGACCCTTTGAGCGATATTACTCTTGACGTGATGCGGCGAAAGCTGGCGATCGCGCTTCGGGCCGCGGCCGCCGCTTTCGTCGCTCAACATGCCGAGGGGTCTCTGCCGGATGGCTGCCAACGCGTTGTGCGACACGGCTTTGGCCTGGGCGGTCCATCCAGACCGGGATCGGCGCTCTGATTGTGCGCCACCCGAAGGTGCGTAACCGGGGCGTGGCAGCAGGACTATGACCGCTCGCAGCACCGCGATCTCTCGGCGCGCCGCCTTATGGAAAATCTGAACAACGCCTTGTGCTGTGCCGACGCGCCGATGTGAGGGCCATGCCAGGCATCAGGCCGCTTGTTTCCAGCGGCTTTCGGGCTGCTTCGGCCGCTCGGTTGGCGGACAGGCCAATTCCGGACGGACTCGTCCTCATGCCATCAACCTCCGTCGCACCAGAAACAGGTTACCGAGCGCGAACAGCGTGAAGAGCTGGGCGCGGTTCTTGGCGAGACCCCGGTAGCGGGTCTTCATGTAGCCGAACTGGCGCTTCACCACCCGGAAGGGATGCTCGACCCTGGCCCTGACCATCGCGATGATGCGGTTGATCCGCGCGTCGATCGGGTGCAGGTCGCTGCCCTTCGGGGCCTTGCGCATCACACCCCAGACCTTGCCCGATCCCGTGAACGCCGCCTCGCGCCCGGCGTTGACATAGCCCTTGTCGGCCCAGACCGACGTCTCATCGCCGTGGAGCAGTTCATCCCACACACGACTGTCATGCACCTTCGCTGTCGTGGCCTCGAGGCTGTGAACCGTGCCGCTTTCCGCGTCGACCCCGACATGGGCCTTCATGCCGAAATACCAGTCGTTGCCCTTCTTCGTCGATGACATCTCGGGATCGCGCGCCCTGGCCTTGTTCTTTGTCGACGACAGCGCGTCGATGATGGTCGCATCCACCAGGGTTCCCGAGCGCAAGGTGATCCCCTTGTCGGCCAGATGCGCGCTCACCTCCGCGAAGATCGCCTCGGTCAGCCGATACCGTTCCAGCAGGTGGCGGAAGTTGAGGATCGTGGTCTCGTCAGGGATACGGTCATCGCCCAACTCGATCCCGGCAAACCGCCGCATTGCCTCGCTGTCGTAAAGCGTCTCCTCGGCCATTGGATCGCTCAGCGCATACCAGTTCTGCAGGAAGTAGACCCGCAACATCGTCTCGAGCGGCATCGGCGGGCGCCCGCCCCTCGGGCCGGCCTTCGGATAATGGGGCTCAATCAGCGCGAGAAGCTGGTCCCACGGAACCACCGCATCCATCTCGGCCAGGAACCGCTCGCGCCGTGTCACCTTCTTCTTCATCGCATCACGCAGACCGGGAATGGCGGGCTGTTTCGGCATCGGCAGGACTCCTATGGCAGACGCCCCAAACCTATCAGATCAGGCAGAAAGTCGCAGGTTTTTCAGACGTTCCTTATCATGATCACGCCGCGTCGTCCGGATTCCGGCATAACTCTATCGAGAACATGGTGCAGCGGACGACGGAGGTGACGCTCGACAATGAGATGCTGCTGGACTCGAAGAACCAGTGGGTTTACGCCGGTGTTGGTGCATCGTACCGTACAGAGGTCCGCGAAGAATGTGCCGAAGGTGTTGATCGAAGAGCAGAAATGGACGTATCTGGACGAGCGTAACTTCATTCGATATGAGAAAAAATATGATTGATAGTGACATAATTTCCAAAAAGTGTCGCCAAGAATTAAACGAAGTTGGCTTTTAAGGGGCGTAAATATATGATTCCTCGAGGAACATTCGCGAATACCGAAAACGCTAAAAGGTTTCTGAGCGTTTGGGAACCGCAATCGGACCAAGAGGTGCGGGTAGCAATAACGCAATTCTGCCGCCACCAAAGGTGGGATTGCATTGATGAATTTATCCATGCCCTGAAAAGGTCTAGAGCGCGATCCGATCTTCATTTAGAATTCAAAGCTGCCGTAAAGATTTCGCAAAGTGACTATGGATCTGCCCTCCGCCTAATTGATGCCCGGGGACCTGAGCTTAACCGCCCATTTGACCTGCCACTGAACTTTCATCCAGCCGGAACCGGAGTCCTTTGGGTTCATACGCCGACAAGCGCAGGTGGAGCAACCGAGAGATGCGCGGAGCTTT
>NZ_JBISDG010000086.1:0-2847 GCF_044472985.1 Roseovarius salis
CAGCTCGCTCTCGGGCCGGTCGGCGGCGCGCAGCAGGCGCGGCGCGGCGGCCTGCACCGCGCCGTAAAGGATGATCCAGACCGCCATGAACCCGCCCACCATGAAGAAGGCGGCGCGGTTGCCGGCCTCGGACCCGTCCGACAGCACGGCGTAAAAATAGACCGGGATGCCCACCACGAACCACACGTCACGCGCGCCGAACAGGAACACGCGCGCCGCGCTGAGCCAGTTGATGTTGGCGGATTTCGAGACGACCTCGGAGAACTTCACGCCCTTGCGGCCCGTGGGCAGGCCCGGCGGCATGGCCAGTGCCACGGCGGCAAGGATCGCCGCCAGCACCGCGGCCATGCCCAGCACAGCCCACGTGAAGCCCGCCATGGCCAGCAGCGCCGCCCCCAGCAGGAAGCCCATGCCCTTGACCGCGTTCTTGGAGCCGGTAAGCACCGCGACCCAGCGGAAAAGACCGGCGTGTCCGCTGGGTGCCAGCAGCTTGACGGCGGATTTCGAGGACATCTTGGCCAGATCCTTGGCCACGCCCGAGGCGCCCTGCACCACCATGACATAGGCCACCGACAGCCCCACCGCCCAGCCGGGATCGAGCTGGGCCAGCGCGATCAGCGCGGCCACCTGCAGCCCCAGCCCGGCATAGAGCGTCGAGGTCAGCCCGAAGCGTGCCGCGATCCAGCCCGCCGAGAGGTTGGTGACCATGCCCGCCACCTCGTAGAGCACGAAGAGCCACGCCAGCTGCACCGGGGTGAAGCCAAGCGTATGGAAATGCAGCAGCACCAGCATCCGCAGCGCGCCGTCGGTCAGCATGAAGGCCCAGTAGGCGGCGGTGACGGCGATGTAGGCCGACACCCCCTCGGCCCGCCGGGTCACGAGGCGCTCCCCACCATCAGCGCCACGTCGGCGAGGCGGTGGGCATAGCCCACCTCGTTGTCATACCACGCGTAAACCTTCACCTGCGTGCCACCTACCACCATGGTGGATGGCGCGTCGATGATGGCAGAGCGCGTGTCGCCCTCGTAATCGGCGGAGACAAGCGGGCGGTCCTCGTAGCCCAGGATACCGGCCAGATCGCCCTTGGCCGCCGCCGCGAACAGGGCGTTGACCTCTTCCACGCTGGTTTCCCGCGTCACCTCGAACACGCAGTCGGTGAGCGAGGCGTTGAGCAGCGGCACCCGCACCGCGTGGCCGTTCAGCCTGCCCGCGAGATCGGGGTAGATCAGCGTGATCGCAGTGGCACTGCCGGTGGTGGTGGGGATCAGGCTGTTGAGGGCAGAGCGCGCGCGGCGCAGGTCCTTGGCCGGGCGGTCCACGATGGTCTGGGTATTGGTCACGTCGTGGATCGTGGTCATGGAGCCGTGGCGGATACCCAGGTTCTCGTGGATGACCTTGACCACGGGCGCGAGGCAGTTCGTGGTGCAACTCGCCGCCGTCACGATGCGGTGGCGGGCGGGGTCGTAGATGTCGTGGTTGACGCCGTAGACGATGTTGGCGGCGTCGCCATCCTTGACAGGGGCGGACACCACGACCCGGCGCACGCCCGCGTCGAAGTAAGGGGCGAGCGCTGTCTCGCTCTTGAAGACGCCGGTGCAGTCGATCACCACGTCGACGCCGTCGAGTGGCAGATCCTCGATCCGGCCCGTGCCGATGAAAGGCAGGCGGGTGCCGTCGACGGTCACGCTGTCCGCGTCATGGGAAAACGCGGCGTCCCACCGCCCGTGCACCGTGTCGAATTCCAGCAGGTGGGCGTGCATGGCCGCGTCGCCCACGGCGTCGTTGATCCAGGCGATCGTTGCGCCGCGCTCCAGCAGCGGGCGCAGCGCCAGCTTGCCCACGCGGCCCAGGCCGTTGATGGCGTAGGTGGTCATGCGGATGGCTCCTTGTCGCGGGTTGCGATGTCGTCCACGGCGGCCTGCAGCGCAACGCGGTCCAGCATCCCGACGTCGAGCGCGCTGAATGCGGAAATGCGGTTTTTCAACAGGCCATAGGCCTGCTGGAAGGCGAGGCTTTTCTGCGCCTCCGTTCCGGTTTCCTTTACCGGGTCGGGCACGCCCCAGTGGCCGGTGATCGGCTGGCCGGGCCATGGCGGGCAGTGCTCGTTCGCCGCCCGGTCGCAGACGGTGAAGACGAAATCCATCGCAGGGGCGTCCGGGCCCTGGAATTCGCTGATGTTCTTGGCCCTCAGCGGGGTGGTGTCATGGCCCTTGGCCCCGAGAACCGCGAGCGCGAAGGGATTGAGTTCCGAATAGGGTTGCGTCCCGGCGGAATGGGCGACGAAGCGGCCGCCGGCCATGTCGCGCAGGATCGACTCGGCAAAGATCGACCGGGCCGAGTTGCCTGTGCAGATGAACAGCACGTTGTATTTCCTGTCGGACATGGACGTGTCTCCGGCAGTGGGGGAGGGCAGGGAAGGCGGACAGAGATCGGGCCGCCCCCGGCAGCAATCCGCGAACAGGAAGTCGATGATCGCCCGCGCCGCCGCGGTTTCGGCGCGGTAGCGCAGCGAGGTGCCCGCCCGGTGTTGGCTGACCAGCCCGGCCTGCGCCAGCGCGGAGAGGTAGACAGAAAGGGTCGAGGGCTTGATGTCCAGCGCGCGCCCGATCTCGCCGGCGGGAACCGCGTCGGGCAGCCGCCGTATCAACAGGCGGAACACGGCCATGCGGCCGGAATGACCGAGTACGGTGAGGCGATTGAGGGTTTCTGATTCCATATTTCATGAATATCAGAAATAACGTGGAGGGCAACCGCCTCGAAGCCGCGCCCGGACGGCCGGGCGCGGCAGTCGCGGGGGATGTCCGTATCACCGGCGCGGCCCGCGCCGAAATGGACGACACCGCCTAC
>NZ_JBISDG010000087.1:0-2394 GCF_044472985.1 Roseovarius salis
TGAGACGTGGGCGGGGGCGCTGCCCCCGTCGCGCCGGCGGCGCGACTCCCCCGGGGTATTTCGACCAAGAAGAACCATCCGCCGATACCGGGCAGCGGGCGAGCGGCCACGCCGGGACGGCCTGTCAGGCGCGCTTGTCCTCCAGCTGCGCAATCCCCAAGGTTTCGAGAACCTTTGCCTCGATATGCGGGGCGCTCAGCCGGGCGGTGGCGTACATCTCTTCGGGCCTGGCCTGGTCGATGAAGACATCCGGCAGGACCATCGAGCGGTATTTCAGCCCCGTGTCGAACACCCCGTTTTCCGCCAGCAGCTGTGCCACGTGGCTACCGAAGCCGCCGATCGACCCTTCCTCGATCGTGATCAGCGCCTCGTGCCGGGCCGCAAGGTCGAGGATCAGCGCCTCGTCCAGCGGCTTGGCAAAGCGGGCGTCCGCGATCGTGGGGGTGATTCCCTTCTGCATCAGCGCCTCGCGCGCCTTGCGCACCTCGCCAAGGCGCGTGCCGAAGGACAGGATCGCCACGCGCTTGCCCTCGGTCACGATGCGCCCCTTGCCGATCGCGAGCACCTCGCCGCGCTCGGGCATCTCGGCCCCCTCGCCCTCGCCACGGGGGTAGCGGAAGGCAATGGGCCCCGTGTCATGCGCCGCGGCGGTGGCGACCATGTGCACAAGCTCGGCCTCGTCGGCCGCCGCCATGACGGTCAATCCCGGCAGGCAGGTCAGGTAGGCGACATCGAACGCGCCGGCATGCGTGGGACCATCCGCCCCGACGAGTCCCGCCCGGTCGATGGCGAAACGCACCGGCAGGCCCTGTATGGCGATATCGTGCACCACCTGGTCGTAGCCGCGCTGCAGGAAGGTGGAGTAGAGCGCGCAGAAGGGTTTCATGCCCCCCGCCGCCAGACCGCCGGCAAAGGTCACGGCGTGCTGCTCGGCGATGCCCACGTCGAAACAGCGCGAGGGGTAGCGCTTGTCGAAGAGATCGAGCCCGGTGCCATCCGGCATGGCAGCGGTGATCGCGCAGATGCGGTCGTCGCGGGCGGCCGCATCGATCAGGGCGTTGGCGAAAACCTTGGTGTAGCTCGGCGCATTCGACGGCGCCTTTTTCTGCTCGCCCGTGGAGACGTCGAACCTGGCCCGCGCATGGCCACCGTCGCTGGCGTCCTCCGCCGGTGCATAGCCCTTGCCCTTCCGGGTGATGGCGTGGATGAGGATCGGGCCGGTGGCACGCGCCCGGACGGTGCGCAGCACCGGCAGCAGCTGGCCCATGTCGTGGCCGTCGATCGGCCCGACATAGGAAAAGCCGAGTTCCTCGAAGAGGGTGCCGCCCACGGTCATGCCCTTGAGCATCTCCTTGGCGCGGCGCGCGCCCTCCTGGAACGGTCCGGGCAGGAGCGAGACGGCCCCCTTGGCCGCGGCCTTGAACTCCTGGAACGGGGCGCCGGCGTAAAGCCGCGACAGGTAGGCGGACAACGCCCCGACCGGAGGGGCGATCGACATCTCGTTGTCGTTCAGGATGACGATCAGGCGCTTGCCGAGCGCCCCGGCGTTGTTCATGGCCTCGAACGCCATTCCCGCGCTCATCGCGCCGTCGCCGATCACGGCGATGGCATCGCCGTGCCCCGTGTCGCAGGCGCCCCCGAGATCGCGCGCCACGGCAAATCCGAGTGCCGCGCTTATCGAGGTCGAGGAATGCGCCGCGCCGAACGGGTCGTAGGGCGACTCGGCACGTTTTGTGAAGCCCGACAGCCCGCCGGCCTGTCGGATCGTGCGGATGCGGTCGCGCCGGCCGGTAAGGATCTTGTGGGGATAGCACTGGTGGCTGACGTCCCATATGAGCTTGTCGCGCGGCGTGTCGAAGACGTGGTGCAGCGCGACGGTGAGTTCCACCACCCCGAGTCCGGCCCCCAGATGGCCGCCCGTCTCGGACACCGCCGAGATCGTTTCGGCGCGCAGCTCCTGGGCCAGCTGGGACAGCTGGGGATCGCTGAGACGCTTGAGGTCGGCCGGGCTGTTCACCTGGTCCAGAAGGGGGGTATGCGGGCGATCTGACAAGAGTGTCCCCTTTTTCCGGCGCACACTGACTCCGCGTCAGGATTGGCGGGAGATAACGAACCGGGCAAGCCGCCGCAAGGTCTCCGCCTCCTGACCATACAGAGATAGAGCGTCGGCGGCCTGTTCGACAAGGGCGGCGGCGCGGCGCTTCGCCCCGTCGAGCCCGAGATGCGAAACGAAAGTGGCCTTGCCCGCGGCCGCGTCCTTGCCCACCGCCTTGCCAACGGCGCGGGCGTCGCCCGTAGCGTCGATCACGTCATCCTGTATCTGGAAGGCCAGCCCGAGGGCGCGCGCATAGGCGGCCAGCGCAGCCGTGTCGGCGCCGGCCATGCGCGCGCCCG
>NZ_JBISDG010000088.1:0-2391 GCF_044472985.1 Roseovarius salis
GCGTCGCCTGCGTGTGGGGTTGTGGATTTTCGGGGAAGGGGGGGGGCGGGGAAGCAGCCGGGCGGGCCCCGCCCGGCGCCCGCCCGGAATCGCAGTGGTCGCGTTTTCAGTCGCCGGACGCGGCCGCGCCGGCCGGCCCGTCATCGGACAGCGTGACGGGCGCACCGTCCGCACCGCCGGTCTGCTCGACGGGTGCGGGGCCGTAGCTGATTGCGCTGGCCAGCACCAAACCGCCGAGCAGCGCGACCACGATGACCAGCCAGACAAGCCGCCCCCCGCCCGCGGTGTCCTGACCGCTGCGGGTGAAATCCGGCATGTCGTGCGTTCGTTGCCAATTGTGGGCCATGGGCGTTCCTCCTGTGTCAATGACACCGAGGATGCGCCCCCGCCCCACGGTCCGAAAGCCCCGGCGGCGTGTACCGGCCGGAACCGGCCAAACCCCGCGAAAACCACCGGGTGATGTCGGCCGGTCTCCGCTTTCGGCGGGTTGTTGCCAAGCATCAGGGACCGCATCAGTGCGCCACCCCCGCGGCAACGGATTCGTCGATGAAGCGCCCTTCCTTGAAGCGATCCAGCGAGAAGGCATCGCAAAGCGGCGAATAGCCCTTGGCCATGAGCTCGGCAAAGCCCCAGCCAGAGCCGGGCGTTGCCTTGAACCCGCCGGTCCCCCATCCACAGTTGATGAAACAGTTCTCCAGCGGCGTCTTGGACAGGATGGGCGAGCGGTCGCCGGTCATGTCCACGATCCCGCCCCACTGCCGCAGCATCTTGAGCCGCTGGATCATGGGGAAGGTTTCGCACAGCGCGCGCACCGTTTCCTCTATGTGGTGGAAGCTTCCCCTCTGGGTATAGTTATTGTAACCGTCGGCGCCGCCGCCGATGACCATCTCGCCCTTGTCGGACTGGCTCATGTAGCCGTGCACGGTGTTGGCCATCACGACGCAGTCCATGCAGGGCTTGATCGGCTCCGACACCAGCGCCTGCAACGCCACGCTCTCGATCGGCAGCCGGAAGCCCGCCATTTCGGCAAGGTGCCCCGAGTGCCCCGCCACAACGATACCCAGCTTGTCACAGCCGATGTCGCCGCGGTTGGTGGTCACGCCGGTGACCTTGCCGCCCTCGCTGCGGATGCCGGTGACCTCGCATTTCTGGATCACGTCCATGCCCATGGCCGAACATGCCCGGGCAAAGCCCCACGCCACCGCGTCGTGCCGGGCCGTGCCTGCGCGGGCCTGCCAGAGCCCACCGAGCACGGGGTAACGCGGCCCCTCCAGATTGATGATGGGCACGATCTGCTGCACGCGGTGGGGCGTGATGAACTCGGTATCCACCCCCTGCAGCGCGTTGGCCTGCGCGGTGCGCTTGTAGCCGCGCACCTCGGCTTCCGTCTGGGCCAGCATGATGACGCCGCGGGGGCTGTACATGATGTTGTAGTTCAGCTCCTGGCTCAGCGTCTCGTACAGGCTGCGCGATTTTTCGTATATCGCCGCCGAGGGGTCTTGCAGGTAGTTCGACCGGATGATCGTCGTGTTGCGCCCGGTGTTGCCGCCTCCAAGCCACCCCTTTTCGAGGATCGCGACGTTCGTGATGCCGAAATTCTTGCCGAGGTAATAGGCCGTTGCCAGCCCGTGCCCCCCCGCGCCGATGATGATCGCATCATACCGCTGCCGGGGCTCGGGCGAATGCCATGCCCGTTCCCAGCCCAGATGGTAGCTGAGCGCTTCCTTGGCGACGGCGAAGGCGGAGTAGCGTTTCATGGGCGTCCCCGGATCAGTTGGATTCGCAGGCAGGCTGCCATGCCTGCGTTAATGCGACATGCGGGGCCGATGCAGGATATCCTGCGCGGCATAAGATGCTCGATTCGCGACATCGGCGGCGCGTCCCGCGCGCGCCCTTGTGACCACTTGCCTCTTTTGCTCGGGTGCCGGCCCGGCTAAACGGGGACAGGTTTTCGGAGGACCCATGCTGTTCTGGATCGTGATCATAGCCCTCGGGCTCTTTTGCGGCGCCGTTCTCGGGCTCGCGGTTCTGCGCGGGCGCACTGGGGCCGAGCCGCCCGCGGCCTATGACCTGCAAGTATACCGCGACCAGCTAAAGGAGGTGGACCGCGACCTCGCGCGCGGCGTGATCGGCACCGAGGAGGCAGAACGCCTGCGTGCCGAGGTGTCACGCCGGATCCTCGCGGCGGACGCGCAGCTGCGGGCGCATGGCCGCACGGGCGGCCAGCCGAGGGCCGCGGGATGGGCCATGGCGCTGATCGCGGTCTTGGTCGTCGGGGGCGGCTCCGCGCTGATTTATTCCCGTCTCGGGGCGCCCGGCTACGAGGACCTGCCGCGCGCCTCCCGCATCGCCGCGTCGGAAGCGGCCCGCGCCGACCGGCTCGACCAGGCC
>NZ_JBISDG010000089.1:0-2356 GCF_044472985.1 Roseovarius salis
GCGCCCGACCGGCCCGCCTGCGCCCGCGGTGCTCTGGCCCGCCCCGCCCCTGCCGCCACCCTCCGGCATCGGAGTGCGCGGGCGGCGGGTGGCGAAGACGGCGGGCCGGGCCATTTGCCTACTCCGAGAAGGTGGAAAGATAGGCGGCGATGGCGGCCTGGTCCTCTTCGTCCCGGAGCCCGGCAAAGGCCATCCGCGTTCCCTTGACGAAGCCGCGAGGGTCGGCAAGGAACTCTGCCAGTGTCTCTTCCGTCCAGACGAGCCCCTCCTCGCCCAGCTTCTCGAAGCCCTTGGAATAGCGGAAGCCCTCGACCGACGCGGCCTGGCTGCCCATCACCCCGTTGAGCTGCGGGCCGACGCGATTCTTGGCACCTTCGCCAACCATGTGGCATGCCTTGCACTGGCGGAAGACCTTTTCGCCCTTGGCGACCAGTTCGGGATCGGGGGCCGCCGCGGCGGTTTCTTCCTCTTGCCCGGCATCGGCCATGGCGGTTTCGGTATCCGCGCCCGTGTCGGCGGCCGCCTCCTGCTCATCCTCGTCCACCGGCGTCACGCCGAGGTCGGTGGCGCGCTTTGTGATCTCCACGCCGTCCTTGCAGTTGTCCATGCAAGGATCTTCCTTCCAGAAATGCGCCTCGGCCTCCTCGCGATCATCGACGATGAAGCCATCCGCGTTCGGCATCTCCACCTCAGTGAAGTTCTCGTCGCTCAGAACGAAATCATCCTCCACGATGTAATTGGAATAGAGGATGTAGGCCGTGATGGCATAGACCTCGTCCGTCGTGAGGCTCTGCGCGTTGCCATAGGGCATGGAGCGGTGGACGTAATCCCAGACCGTGGACAGGTAGGGCCAGTAGGAGCCCACCGTCTTGACCGGGTCCTCGTCGGCCAACGTGCCCTCGCCCCCGGCCAGCGGCGGCCAGTTGCCAACGCCCTCGGCGAAATCTCCGTGGCAGACGGCGCAGTTCTCGATGAACGCCGCCTCGCCGGTCCAGACATCGCCGGAGCCTTCGGGCAGGCCGCTGCCATCGGGCATGACGTTCACGTCCCACGCCGCAATCTCCTCCGGCAGGGCCGGGCGGCCAAGGCCGAGTTTCTCGGCCAGTGCCGGCGCGGCTGCGACACCAAGGAGTGCGGCCAGCGCCGTGGCGTTAAGAAACTTCGACATTTTCGGCCTCCCCGTTCTCGCGGACCCACCAGGTCTGGATGCAGTTGTTGTGATAGATCGAGTTCTCGCCGCGCACCTCGCGCAGCTCTTCCTTGGTCGGCTGGACATAGCCCGTCTCGTCCATCGCCCGCGACTGCAGCAGCATCTCGCTGCCGTCCCAGTCGATATCGAGATAGAAGCGCGTCAGCGCCTTGCTTTCGCCGGGCTTGGCCAGCCGCGCGGTCTGCCACGATACGCCGCCGTCCATCGAGACGTCGACGCGCGTGATCGCGCCGCGCCCCGACCACGCCAGACCGGAAATGACCAGCGGCCCCGGGCCGTGCGTGATTGGCGATTGCGGGCTGGGAGAGGTGACGACCGACTTGGCGTCCATCTCCCATGTCCACTTGCGCGATGTCCCGTCGGCCAGCGTGTCGGTGTACTTGGAGGTTTCCTCCCGGCTTTCCACGGGGCCGTCCGTCACCTCGACGCGGCGCAGCCACTTGACCCACATGTTGCCTTCCCAGCCCGGCACGACCAGCCGGACGGGGTAGCCGTGTTCCTTGCGCAGCGCCTCGCCATTGGCCTTGAAGGCCACGAGCACGTCGTCAAGCGCCTTGTCCATCGGGATGGAGCGGCCGTTGGAGGACGCATCGGCCCCCTCGACGAAGATCCACTTGTCCGACAGGTCGCCGGCCGCGTCCAGCCCCGCCTCTTCCAGCAGGGTGCGCAGCGGCACGCCGGTATATTCCATGTTGTGGATCATGCCGTGGGTGAACTGCGCCCCGTTGAGCTGCGCGCCGGCCCATTCCATGCCGGTATTGGCCGCGCATTCGCAGAAATAGACGTGGTTCTCGCGCGGGAAGCGTTCGAGATCGTGATAGGTGAAAACAAGCGGCGTATCCACGAGCCCGTTGATCATCAGCCGGTAGTCCTGCTTGCGCAGCTCGATGGCGCCGGAATGGTGCCGCTCGAAGGCGCAGCCCTGCGGGGTGATGGTGCCGTCGAGCGCATGGATCGGCGTGAAGTTGATAGAGCTGATCGTGTCGGCGGTCAGCCATTCCACGTTGCGGCGGATGACGTCGTCCTCGAACCGGATCGGGAGGCCGTAGGGCGTGGCATCCACCCCCTCGCCCAGGCCCGTGGCCCAGAACTGCGTTTCCGTTATGAGGGGATCGGGCGTGGCCGCGCGCCCCGCCCGATCCGGCC
>NZ_JBISDG010000090.1:0-2291 GCF_044472985.1 Roseovarius salis
TATCGTGCGAGACGAGGTTGTGGTGCGCGCCGAGCGTCGGCGACGCTGGACTGACGAGGCCAAGCTGGCGATCCTTGGCGAAGTCGGGATGAGCGGCTGGACAGTGGCGGATGTCGCCCGGCGTCATGACGTGACGCGCCAACACATCTACCAGTGGCGGCGGGAGATGCGGCGCAAGGGGCTTTGGCCCGCGGGCGAGGGGTCGGTGTTTCTTCCGGTGGAGTTGGCGCCGGCGCGGGAGGCGGAAGCTGCGAGGGTGTCTGGCAGGACGGCGGCGGAGATCACGGTGGTGCTGCGCAATGGCCGGCAGTTGCGCTGCGCCGACGGGATTGATGACGCGGCGCTCTCCCGGCTTGTGCGGCTTCTGGAGACGGCATGATCGGGCCGGGAACCGGGGTGCGGGTCTACCTGGCCTGCGGGGTCACCGACATGCGCAAGGGGATTGCGGGACTCGCGGCGCTGGCGCAGGATCAGTTGCGGCAGAAGCCCGCGGGTGGGGCGGTGTTTGCGTTCCGTGGCCGCAAGGGCGACCGGGTGAAGCTTCTCTACTGGGATGGTCAGGGGTTCTGCCTCTACTACAAGGTCCTGGAGCGGGGGCGCTTTCCGTGGCCGAGCGCGAGTGACGGCGCGGTCCGGCTGACCTCGGCGCAGCTGGCGATGCTGTGGGAAGGGATCGACTGGCGACGGCCTGATTGGGGAGCGCCACCAGCCCGGGTCGGGTAATTCATGACACTGAATTCGTTTGTTTTTCTGGTGCGCCATAGTGCCGCGTGCTATGAATGGGCATGTCGCAAACATCAGCACAAATGCCCGATGACCCCGCCGTCTTGAAGGCGATCATCGCCGCGCTCGAGGCGGAAAACGCGAAGATGTCGGCGACGTTGCGCGCCCACGACCTGCTCGTGCAGGCGTTGCGGATCCGGATCGCGAAGCTCAAGAAGCAGAAGTTCGGCGCCAGCTCGGAGAAGATCGAGCGCGAGATCGAACAGCTCGAACTGGCGCTCGAGGATCTGATGGTGGCCAAGGCGGAGGCTGACGACACGCCGCCGGAGGAGGACGAGACCCTGGAACAGGGACCGCCGCCGGCCGAAGAGGCCGAGGCCGCGCCTGAGAAGAAACAACGTCGCCGGCCGCGCGTATCGAAGGACACGCCGCGCGAGCGGCGTGAACTGGACCCCGGGGACGCCTGTCCCGATTGCGGTGGTGACCTGCGCGTGGTCGGTGAGGATGTCAGCGAACTGCTCGACATGATCGCGGCGCAGATCAAGGTCATCGAGATCGCCCGGGTGAAGAAGTCCTGCCGCCGCTGCGAGCGCATGGTCCAGGAGCCCGCCCCCAGCCGGCCGATCCCGCGCAGCATGGCAGGACCAAGCCTGCTGGCCTTCATCCTCGTCTCGAAGTTCGACGATCACGTCCCGCTCTATCGCCTGAACGAGATCTTCGCGCGCATGGGTGTCGACATCCCGGACACCACGATGGTCGACTGGTGCGGCGGCGCGATGAAGGCTCTGAACCCGCTGATCGAGAAGATCGAGGCCGACGTGATGGCCAGCACGATCCTGCACGCCGACGATACTCCCATCCGCGTGCTGGACAGGTCTCGCAAGGACAAGGGCCTCGGAAAGGGCGTGAAGCAAGGCCGGATCTGGGCCTATGTCCGAGATCAAAGGCCATGGTCGGGCGCCGCGCCGCCCGGTGTCGTCTACTACTTCTCGCCGGACCGAAAAGGCGAGCATCCGCGGGGTCATCTCGCAAAGTCCGGCGGCATTCTGCAGGCGGACGCCTATTCCGGATTCAAGGACCTCTACGAGCGGCGCGCAGACGGCACGCAACAGTTCCGCGAGGCTGCCTGCTGGGCGCACCTCAGGCGCGACTTCCACGATGTCTGGACTGCTACCCAGTCCGACATCGCCCGTGAGGCCCTCGACCGCATCGGAAAACTCTACGACATCGAACGCAAGGTGGCCGGGCAATCCTCGGAAAGACGGCTTGCGGCCCGCAAGAAATACAGCGCCGACAAGGTCGCAGCCTTCAAGACCTGGGCCGAGCAACAGCTCACCCGCATCCCCGGCAAGAGCGATCTGGCCAAGGCCTTCCGCTACGCCCTGAACCGCTGGACGTCCTTCACGCTCTTCCTGGACGACGGCCGCGTCGCGATCGACAACAATGCAGCCGAGCGCGCCATGCGTCCGATCGGCGTAGGCAGGAAAAACTGGCTGTTCGCAGGATCGGACACCGGTGGCGAAACACTGGCGCGCGCGATGACCGTGATCGAAACCGCGAAGATGAAC
>NZ_JBISDG010000091.1:0-1666 GCF_044472985.1 Roseovarius salis
GCGAACACCGCAGTCACACGGGGACTGGTACTTCGAAAGTTGACCCTCAATCATCTAGTTCGGATGACGGAAGATCGCGAATACCTGATTTCACGCTATGGCCCTGAACTCTCGGGATCACTATCCGAAAGCAATCGGCTGATGGCGACGCTCGCCGAGATTGCCAAGAAGGTTCGACCGAAGGTCTTGACCAGTTAGTGTGCCTCCGGATTTGATCGGATCGCCTCGAACAACCGCCGCAGCAGATAGCCGCGCACCAGCGAGACGCCAACGAAGGCAAGTCCGATGGTCATGTGCTCGTCCATCCCCGTCTCGATCCCGAACCACGGGAACACGACGATCTGCGTTGCGATGGCCAGACCATAGCCGACGACGACATTCGTCGCGGCCTCGATCATGGACATGATCCGGCTCTGCTTCATCGCATGCTCTCCAGAAACGCTGTCACGAATTCCGCCGCGAGCGGCGGCACGATCGCATTGCCGTAGCCCCGCAGGAGCCCCATGCGGCCGGGTATCCCATCAGCCAGCGGGAATGTTCCGGGTTCAACGGGCCGCCAGCGGCCATCGCGGCAGAGGAGCCAGTCCGGATCTCGCCAGACGCTGTCCTTCGCGCGGCTCCTGGCGGGGTCGGCGCGTTCGACCAGTCCACCAGCTTCACCGTCCTGCGGCTCGCATCCGTGTTGCCGGCCGCGTTGTACGCTGCAGTCGCGGGCGAGCCCGCCATCGCCGTCGGCCAGCCCGCCAGCCAGACCTGCCGACCCAGCAGCGCATTGATCGGCACCGCCCGGCATTCCGAACCGTCCTTGTGATCCCGCGCCGAGGCCGTGGCCCAGCCCGCCTGCGGCTGGGTCGAGGGCGACGGCGCCGAAGAACAGCCGCTGGCGGATGTGCGGCGCACCGATGCCCGCAGCCGGCAGATCGGCCGCCGCGACGGCGTAAGATGCTGCTTCCAGCGCATCTGCCAGAGCGTCGAACCACGCCCAGCCAGCCGGCCCCTCAGCCGCTGTGCGAGCCGCGCCGCCAACCGGTCCGAGCACCGCCGCGCTGGCGACCTGCTCTCCGAAGACGAGTTCCGGGCGGCAAGCTGCGACGAGCCGCAGGAATGCCGGGGCGAGATGGCGGTCATCGTCCTGTCCCTTGCGCTGCCCGGCCTGACTGAAGGGCTGGAAGGGCGGCGAGCCGGTCCAGACGGACAGGTCCGCGGCCACGCCGGCGAGGCGCAGTGCGTAGGGCCAGCCGCCGATCCCGGCGAAGAAATGGCATTGCGCGAAGCCGCGCAGGTCCGCGGGCTCGACCTCGAGGATGGATCGCTCGTCTACCTCGCCGGCAGGCAGGAGTCCGACCGCGATCAGTTCCCGCAGCCATGCGCAGGCCGCGGGATCGGCGTCGTTGTAGTAGACGGCCATCAGGCAGCGGCATCGGCCTTGTCGCCCAGCCGCTCGGCCTTCACCTCGGCGAAGGTCCGGCCATCGCCGTCGAGGATCGCGTCCTTCCCGGTCTCGCCCTGCCAGCGCTCGACCGCGACATCGACATAGGCCGGGCTGATCTCCATCGCGAAGACGCGGCGGCCGTTGGCCTCGCCGGCCATGATCTGCGAGCCGGAGCCCGAGAACGGCTCGTAGCAGAGGCCGCCGCGCGCCACGTGCTGGCGCATCGGGATGCCG
>NZ_JBISDG010000092.1:0-1565 GCF_044472985.1 Roseovarius salis
TCTGGCGGCACGGGGCATGGAGTCCTCCGGAGTGCCGCCGGGCTGGCAGGCCGGGGCCGGGCTCCCCGGTATCGCGATGCTGCCCCCGTTACCCGCCGACGGCGCCGGGATGCTGGCGGCGGCGCTTGCGCCGCACCGTGCGCGCGGGGACGTGACCGTGCTGTCGGTGCACTGGGGCGCGAACTGGGGGTTTGATGTGCCCCGGGCGCAGCGGCGGCTTGGGCACGCCCTGATCGACGTGGCCGGTGTGGATGTCGTCTTTGGCCATTCCGCGCATCATCCGATGGGGATCGAGCTCTACCGCGGAAAGCTCATCCTCCACGGTTGCGGGGACCTGATAAACGATTACGAGGGGATCGGCGGACAGGAGGATTTCATGCCCCGCCTGGCGGTCGCCTTCATCCTTGATATCGACCAGCAGACAGGCCGCGCCGCGGGGCTGGAAATGCTGCCCTATCGCCGCCGTGCCTTCGCGCTGGAGCGGGCCCGCGCGGGCGAGGTGGATTGGCTGCACGCTATGCTCGCGCGGGAAAGCCTGCTGGCCGATGCCGCCCTCGAACGGTCCGGTCCGGGCGCGATCCGGCTGGTCATGGCGGCGGGCTGATCCTGCATGGCCGGTCAGCCGGGCGCATCCTCGCCGGACAGCCGCTTGGCCTCGTCCATCAGGCGCACGACCTCGTCATCGGAGGTCTGGCCGAAATCAGTGTAATGCGCGCCGATCGCGTAGAGCATCGCGGGCTGGTGAAGGCAGACGACCTCGTCGACCTCGCCCCGCAGCCGCGCGAGCGTGTCCGGCGCGGCGACCGGCACCGCGAGAACGAGTTTCGACGGAGCGCGGCGCCGCACGGCCCTGAGCGAGGCGCGAACAGTCGCGCCTGTCGCGATCCCGTCATCCACCACGATCGCTGTGCGCCCCGCCACCGGAACGGCCTCACGATTCCGCAGGTACAGGCCCCGCCGCCGCCTGATCTCGTCGAGCTGCGTCTGCGCCAGCCGCTCGATGTCGGACGTGTCCAGCCCTGCATGGGCCATGATCTCGGTGTTGTGCACGATCTCGGGGGCGTCCCCGTTGACAACCGCCGCCGCCGCCAGCTCGGGCTGGTGAGGAACGCCGATCTTGCGCACCATGACGAGATCCATCGGCGCACCGAGCGCGCGGACAAGCTCGATGCCCACCGGCACGCCCCCGCGCGGCAGCGCCAGCACGACCGGGTCATGGTATCCGCGTGACGCGATCTCGCGGGCCAGCGCCTGCCCGGCTTCCGTGCGGTTGGCGAATTTCGTCAACGCTCTGCCTCCGCCTGCGTCAGGTGCGTCTGGAACCAGTCGCCCGTCAGTGCCACAACGCGGTCCAGCGCCCCCGGTTCCTCGAAAAGATGAGTCGCCCCGGGGATGGTCTCCAGCCGGTTCGGGCAGGTCAAGCGCCGCGCCGCCTGCGTGTTGAGATCCAGCACCTGACGGTCCGCGCCGCCCACGATCAACAGAACCGGCGCGCGCACCCGGTCGAGCGCCGCGCGGGCAAGGTCCGGCCGCCCCCCGCGCGAGACGACGGCGCCGACATCGCC
>NZ_JBISDG010000093.1:0-1550 GCF_044472985.1 Roseovarius salis
CCTGGAGGGCGCGATGTCCCGGCGCCGGCTGCGTGGCTGGAACCCGCCGCTGGAGAACGTCAACGCGCTGGTCGCCTCGGGCGGGCCGAAGCTGCTGGCCCGCGCCCGCGAGCTGGTGGTCACCAACGGCTATGCCGCCAACGCCTGCGAGGCCTTCGCCGCGAACCTTGTCGGCGACGGCATCAAGCCCTCGTCGCTGATCGACGACGCGGACCTGCGGGATCGGGTGCAGCGGCTCTGGCTCGCCTGGACCGACGAGGCGGATGCGGACGGGCTGACCGACTTCTACGGCCTGCAGGCCATGGTCGCACGGGAGATGTTCGTCGCCGGGGAATGCTTCGTGCGTATGCGCCCAAGACGCGCCGAGGACGGGCTGCTCGTGCCGCTTCAGATGCAGCTTCTCCAGTCCGAGATGCTGCCCTTCGAGAAGACCGAGACGGCGTCGAACGGCAACCGCATCCGCTGCGGGATCGAGTTCGATGCCATCGGCCGGCGGGTGGCCTATCACTTCCGCCGCAGCCATCCCGGCGACAGCACGGACCGGCGCGTCGCGGTGCCCGAGACCGTGCGCGTGCCGGCCGGGGACGTGCTGCACATCTACCGCCCGCTCGATGCCGGGCAGATCCGCGGCCTGCCGCATGTGGCGCCCGCCATGGTGCGGCTGTTTCTGCTCGACCAGTACGACGACGCCGAGCTCGACCGGAAGAAGACCGCGGCGATGTTCGCGGGATTCATCACCAAGACGGCGCCGGAAGAGCCGCTGATGGGCACGGAGGAGTCTGAGGCCGATGGCGCGGCCATCGCCAGCCTCGAGCCGGGCACCCTGCAGGTGCTGCTGCCCGGCGAGGACGTGAAGTTCTCGTCTCCGGCCGATGTCGGCAGCAGCTACGAGGCGTTCCAGTACCGGACGCTGCTCGGCGTCTCGGCCTCGCTGGGTCTGCCCTATCACCTGGTCACCGGCGATGTGCGCCAGGCCAACTACTCCAGCCTGCGGGCGGAACTGGTCGAGTTCCTCCGGCGGGTGCAGCAGCTCCAGCACGGGGTGATCGCGCATCAGCTCTGCCGCCCCGTCTGGGCGCGCTGGCTGGAGACGGCGCAACTGGCCGGACGGCTGGATCTGCCCGACCCGGCGGTCGCGCGCATGGTGCAGTGGATCCCGCCCCGCTGGGACTGGGTCGATCCGTTGAAGGACATCCAGGCGCAGGTGCTCGCGATGGAGGCGGGCATCACCTCGCGGCGCAAGGTCGTCGAGGCCACCGGATACGACGTCGAGGAAGTGGATCGCGAGAACGCGACGGACACGGCGCGCGCCGCGGAGCTGGGCCTCAGCTATCGCACCAGCCCGGGCGAGACCCAAGGAGCGCGCGCGACGCCGGCGACGCGGCCCGATCCGGGCAACGGGACGGATGGCGATAGCCACGACGATGCGGCGGCAGCGGGCCGCGCGACCGAACAGGAGGGGGTATGAATGGTTTGTGAGCGACCAAACGCCCTGAATTTTGTAGGAGATTTGGGGAGGCGGATAGGTTTCAGGCTGGATGATGTCTTGG
>NZ_JBISDG010000094.1:0-1471 GCF_044472985.1 Roseovarius salis
TGGAGCTTGTTGAGCAGCATGGTCCGCTGCTTGACCAGCACGTCGCGGCTGTGGACCAGCGACCCGAGCTCGGCCTCGGCGGTCGATCTCAGCCGTGTCGCGGGGCATTCGCCGGCGCGCTCAAGAAGAAGCTGGGCCTGATCATCACCTCCGAAAAGGTCGACGGAAGGGGGCGCTGCTACCGCATCGAGGACGCCTCCTGATGCCGCGTTTCAGGGTCAAGATTACCCGTGAGGTCACCGAAAGCACCTGCTTGACCGTCGAGGCACTGTCCCCGGAGGCGGCGCAAGCCGTCGCCTTCGTGGCGCTGGCCGACATGGAGAACGCCGTCTGGATCCTTGATGAGGGTTCGTGGAATGCAGGCCATGCCTAAGTCACTTCAGTCGAGCCCGCCGATGTGTGATACTCGGCGCTGTCGCCAACGCTCGAACACCCGTCGCAGCAGGTAGCCGCGTGCCAGCGACACGCCGATGAAAGCGAGTCCGATGGTCATGTGCTCGGCCAGCCCCGTCTCGATCCCGAACCACGGGAACACGACGATCTGCGTGGCGATAGCCAGCACATAGCCGACGACGACATTCGTCGCGGCCTCGACCAGCGAAAGAAGCCGCGATTGCATCAGGCCGCATTCTTCCGTTCGGGTTCGCCGAGACGCTCTCAACTCCGGTCCTTCCATGGACCTCCCGCAGACGGAATGATTAGTCTGCACTGACGCAATCCGAGAGAAACGAGCCGAGAGAAACGAGTTCCGCCATGACGAAGCACACGAACGATGACGTCGCTGCGATCCGTGCGGCCATCGCACGCCAATTCGATAGCATCAGCTGGTCGGCCGAACGCTCGCCGGACTGGGAGACCTTTGCGGATGACTTCCTGCCGGATGCAACTCTCTTTCCGGCCGCTCGACCGATCGCACCAAAATCGGTCGAAGCCTTCATCGATCGAATGAAGGGTATTGCTGCAGGCGAACTAGAAAGTCTCGAGGAGACAGTTCTCAACACCAGGATCCAAGTGTTCGGCAACGTTGCCGTCGCAATGGCGGTGTGCGGCATGTCCGAGAACGGTTCCGAGCCCAAGCGGGGTGTGGAGGCCATCTTGCTGGTCAAGGATCAGGGCCACTGGCACATTGCGGCTCAGGCTTGGGACATGGAGACGGCCGAGAAAATGGTTCCCGCCGACTTGCTCGAAGGGGACTGATCGCACTTTGCTTCATGCCGCATCCTTCTGCTCGCCCTTGCCCAGCCGCTCGGCTCTCACCTGCGCAAAGGTCCGGCCGTCGCCGTCGAGGATCGCGTCGCGGCTGGTCCCGGCCTGCCAGCGTTCCACGGCGACATCGACGTAGGCCGGGCTGATCTCCATCGCGAAAACGCGACGGCCGTTGGCCTCGCCGGCCATGATCTGCGAGCCGGAGCCCGAGAACGGCTCGTAGCAGAGGCCGCCGCGCGCCACGTGCTGGCGCATCGGGATGCCG
>NZ_JBISDG010000095.1:0-1286 GCF_044472985.1 Roseovarius salis
CGCTCTCCTCAGTACCTGTAGTGTTCCGGCTTGTAGGGGCCTTGGGGTTTGACGCCGATGTAGTCGGCCTGGTCGGGGCGCAGCTCGGTGAGCTTGACGCCGATGCGGCCGAGGTGCAGGCGGGCGACCTTTTCATCCAGGTGCTTGGGCAGGATGTAGACCTGGTTGTCGTACTGCTCGCCCTTGTGCCACAGCTCGATCTGCGCCAGCACCTGGTTGGTGAAGGAGGCGCTCATCACGAAGCTGGGGTGGCCGGTGGCGTTGCCGAGGTTCAGCAGGCGGCCCTCCGACAGCAGGATGATCCGGTTGCCCGAGGGCATCTCGATCATGTCCACCTGGTCCTTGATGTTGGTCCACTTGTGGTTCTTGAGGTTGGCCACCTGGATCTCGTTGTCGAAATGGCCGATGTTGCCCACGATCGCCATGTCCTTCATCTCGCGCATGTGCTCGATGCGGATCACGTCCTTGTTGCCCGTGGTGGTGATGAAGATGTCCGCCGTGGCAACCTCGTCCTCCAGCGTGGTCACCTCGAAGCCGTCCATCGCCGCCTGCAGCGCGCAGATCGGGTCGACCTCGGTCACCTTCACCCGCGCGCCCGCGCCCGCCAGCGACGCCGCCGAGCCTTTTCCGACGTCGCCGTAGCCGCAGACCACCGCCACCTTGCCGGCCATCATCGTGTCCGTCGCCCGGCGGATGCCGTCGACAAGGCTTTCCTTGCAGCCGTACTTGTTGTCGAACTTCGACTTGGTCACGCTGTCGTTGACGTTGATCGCCGGGAAGGGCAGGTGCCCCTTCTCCATCATCTTGTAGAGCCGGTGCACGCCCGTGGTCGTCTCTTCCGAGACGCCCCTGATCATGTGGCGCTGCTTGACGAACCAGCCGGGGCTCTCGGCCATCCGCTTGCGGATCTGGGCGAAAAGCGCCTCCTCCTCCTCGCTCTGCGGCGCCGCGATGAGGTCGGTCTCGCCTTCCTCCACCCGCGCGCCCATCAGCACGTAAAGCGTCGCATCGCCGCCGTCGTCGAGGATCATGTTGGCGCCGCCATCGGCAAACTGGAAAATCCGGTCGCAGTAGTCCCAGTATTCCTCCAGCGTCTCGCCCTTCACCGCGAAAACCGGCGTGCCGCCCTCCGCGATCGCCGCCGCCGCGTGGTCCTGCGTGGAAAAGATGTTGCAGCTCGCCCAGCGCACCTCGGCCCCAAGCGCAACAAGCGTCTCGATCAGAACCGCCGTCTGGATCGTCATGTGAAGCGACCCCGCGATCCGCGCCCCCTTCAGCGGCTGCGA
>NZ_JBISDG010000096.1:0-1209 GCF_044472985.1 Roseovarius salis
GCGCAGGTGGAGCAACCGACATCCGTGCGGAGCTTTCAGATGGCGCAGCGCGGGTGTCGGTTGCGGTGGTGAGATGTTCGGCGAATGCCCTGGGCGTCCGGTAGCCAAGCGCCGAATGCGGGCGTGTTTCGTTGAAATCATCCGACCAGGCCCGGATCACAGCACGGGCGTGCGCCATGTTGCGGAACATGGTTTCGTTCAAAAGCTCGTCGCGCATGCGCCCGTTGAAACTTTCGACGAAGCCGTTCTGCATGGGCTTGCCCGGCGCGATGTAATGCCATTCAAGCTTGCGCTCCGTGGCAAAGGTTAAGATCGCGTTACTGGTCAGTTCGGTGCCGTTATCGCTGACAATCATGCCAGGCTTTCCGCGCCGTTCGATCAGGGCCGTCAGTTCCCGCACGACACGCCGCCCCGAGATCGATGTGTCCGGGATCGCCGCGAGGCATTCCCGGGTGACATCGTCGACCACATTCAGAATGCGGAACCGTCGGCCACAGGCGAGCTGGTCATGGACAAAATCCAGCGACCAACGCGCATTGGGCCGGGCCTCGACCAGGATCGGTGCCCGGGTTCCTACCGCCTTGCGCCTGGCGCGCCGTTTGCGCACCGCCAGCCCTTCTTCGCGGTAGAGACGATAAATCCGGTTGATCCCTGACAGCTCGCCATCGCGGCGCAAGAGCACGAACAGACGCCGGTAGCCGAACCGGCGGCGTTCGTTGGCCAGATCCCGCAGCCGTTGGCGCAGCTCTGTCTCGGGCGGCCTTCTGGACTGGTAGCGGATCATCTTGCGATCCGCCCCGACAAGGCGGCAGGCCCGCCGCTCCGACAGGCCCAGCTTGGCCTGCAGATGCGCAACCGCGTCGCGCTTCACGGCGGGCCTTACCATTTTTTTGCCAGAAGTTCCTTCATCGCCGCAGCATCCAGCATCTGCTCGGCCAAAAGCTTCTTCAGCTTTGCGTTCTCGTCTTCGAGCGCCTTGAGCCTTTTGGCATCGGAAACCGTCATCCCGCCAAACTTCGCCTTCCACGCATAAAAGGTGCCTTCCGACATACCGTGCTTGCGGCACAGGTCAGCGCACTTCGCGCCGGCCTCATGCTCGGTCAGGATGCCGATGATCTGTTCTTCGCTGTATCTCGTTCGCTTCATTGTCCGTCCCTTCGTTGGGTCGGACTCTAATTCCAAATGGAGGAAAAATCCCGTGGCAGGTCA
>NZ_JBISDG010000097.1:0-1178 GCF_044472985.1 Roseovarius salis
TTTTACTCGATGATCTTGGAGACGACGCCGGAGCCGACGGTGCGGCCGCCTTCGCGGATGGCGAAGCGCAGGCCCTCTTCCATGGCGATGGGCGCGATCAGCTCGGCCTCGAACTTCAGGTTGTCGCCCGGCATCACCATCTCGGTGCCTTCCGGCAGGCTCACCGTCCCGGTCACGTCCGTCGTGCGGAAGTAGAACTGCGGACGGTAGTTGGTGAAGAACGGCGTGTGCCGACCGCCCTCGTCCTTGGTCAGGATGTAGACCTCGCACTCGAACTTCGTGTGCGGCGTCACCGACTTGGGCTTGCAAAGAACCTGCCCGCGCTCAACGTCGTCGCGGTTGATCCCCCGCAGAAGCGCCCCGATGTTGTCGCCCGCCTCGCCGCGGTCCAGCAGCTTGCGGAACATCTCCACGCCCGTGCAGGTCGTCTTCTTGGTGTCCTTCAGGCCAACGATCTCGATCTCGTCGCCCACGTTGATCACCCCGCGCTCGACACGGCCCGTCACCACCGTGCCGCGGCCCGAGATCGAGAACACGTCCTCGATCGGCATCAGGAACGGCTGGTCGACCGCGCGCGCCGGCGTCGGGATGTAGTCGTCAACCGCCGCCATCAGCTCCTTGATCTTCTCGGACCCGATCTCGGGGTCGCGGTCCTCGAGCGCCGCAAGCGCCGAGCCCGCGATGATCGGAACGTCGTCGCCGGGGAAGTCGTACTCGCTCAGAAGCTCGCGCACCTCCATCTCCACAAGCTCCAGAAGCTCGGGGTCGTCAACCTGGTCAACCTTGTTGAGAAAAACCACCAGCGCAGGAACGCCAACCTGCCGCGCCAGAAGAATGTGCTCGCGCGTCTGCGGCATCGGGCCGTCCGCCGCGTTCACCACGAGGATCGCGCCGTCCATCTGCGCCGCCCCCGTGATCATGTTCTTCACGTAGTCCGCGTGGCCCGGGCAGTCCACGTGCGCGTAGTGACGGTTCTCCGTCTCGTACTCGACATGCGCCGTCGAGATCGTGATCCCGCGCGCCTTCTCCTCCGGCGCGCCGTCAATCTCGTCATACGCCTTGAAATCGCCAAACTGCTTCGTGATCGCCGCCGTCAGCGTCGTCTTGCCGTGGTCAACGTGACCAACCGTGCCAATGTTCACGTGCGGTTTCGAACGGTCAAACTTTTCCTTTGCCAT
>NZ_JBISDG010000098.1:0-965 GCF_044472985.1 Roseovarius salis
GCCGTGCAATCCTGGATGACTTGTATTCTTCGGATTTTTGATCAAAAATCCGGCCAAACACGACGGAGGACCAACATGTCGACGGTTCGCAGGGAGTTCGAGATCGCGCGGAAGCACACGCCGGAGTTCGCGGCGCGGACATTGTGGCTGGAACTGATCATGTTCGCCGTGGCCATCACGGCGACGTGGCTGGCGCTGACCGGCGGGATACCGCTCTGGGCGGGCATGATCGTCAACACGATCTTCATTTACGGCATCTACACCGTGGTGCACG
The DNA here is from genome assembly GCF_044472985.1 of Roseovarius salis. Taxonomy (NCBI): domain Bacteria; kingdom Pseudomonadati; phylum Pseudomonadota; class Alphaproteobacteria; order Rhodobacterales; family Roseobacteraceae; genus Roseovarius; species Roseovarius salis. The sequence continues at coordinate 275 of NZ_JBISDG010000098.1, forward strand.
AGGCCGTGCACGCCAACATAAGCTCGCGCCGGAAACACCTGCGCTGGATCGATACGGTGGCGGGCGTGATCGCCTGCGCGCCGCTATGGCTGTTCTATCATCAGCACAAGCGCCAGCACATGGCGCATCACGCCCATACCAACGAGGACTGCGACCCGGACATCTATGCCAAGGGGTCGTTCCCGGTGTGGGTCTTCGTCAAGCTGCCGGCGGCGCTGATCCAGTATTTCAACCCGGTCCAGCAATACCGCGACTGCAAGCGCTTCGACTGCACGCGGCGCGAGATCGTGCATACCTTCGTCACCTTTGCCGTCTACGGCGCGATCCTGATTGGGTTGCTGGTGGCAGGATACTGGAAAGAGGTTCTGCTTTTGTGGTTCATCCCGTGGTGGATCGGGCAGACGGTGATGCTGACCTTCTTCACCTGGACGCCGCACCACGACCATTCCGAGACGGGGCGCTACCGCAACACGCGCGTGTCGCTGTTTCCCGGCGCCAACTTCCTGCTGCAGGGGCAGAACTATCACCTGATCCATCACATGGCGCCCAGCGTGCCCTATTACCGCTACAAGCCCGTCTTCGACGAGATGCGCCCGCTGCTGGAGCAGAACGACGTGCGGATCGAGGGGATCTGGCCCGACCCCGCGAACGAGCACCCCGGTGCGACATCCCATCCGGCCGAGTGAGGGCG
>NZ_JBISDG010000099.1:0-863 GCF_044472985.1 Roseovarius salis
CCGGCCCGGCCCGCGCCCCGCCCGGCGCCGCGACGGCGGACGCGGCGGTCGAGGTACATGGGGTGATCAGTGCGCCTTCTTTCGCGCGCGACTGCGATGCCCGGCGCGCACCCGGCGCCGGAACTCGGCGAGCATGGCAAGGTCGAACTCGATCTCTTGGCGGTCGATGTCCTCGGGGTCGAAGGCGCCGCCGACCCATTCCAGCAGGAACGCGTGCTCCGGGTGTTTCGGGTCAGCGATCGCATCAAGGAAGTTCATGAAGCCCGGCAGGCCGCCCACATCCTCGGGCGGTGCCCGGCGTTCGCCCTCGACGAAAACCGGATAATCGGTGTCGGGATCGCCGTCCTGGACGTCCTCGACTCTGATGCTGTGCCGCCAGTCGTCACCGAAATCGTAGACATAGGTGAATTGGTCGATGCCCCGGTCGACCACTCGGTTCAGCCTGGTTCCCTTGGCCTTGTAGACCCGTCGCGACGTGCTCTCCAAGCCGGGGAGCGGCTCGCCATAAACGCGGTCGCCCACGCGAAACTCGTAGAGATGCGAATATTCCCACCGCATCACGGCCTGAAGGACGTCGTGCAAGGTCGACAGGGTGATCGCAGCCGGAACGTCAACCCGCCGCCAGATACGAGGGGTGATGTCCTCCAGTTCGATCAGCAAACGAGCGACAGGTTCGGACATGGGTCCTCCGGGCGGCCGAAACGCCCCAAGCATAGAAGGCACGCGTCATGCCGACAATCACCGACCTCCGCGCCCGCCGCGATGCGCTCTCGGCGCAGCGGTCCTCGGGCGTGGCGCGGGTGAGCTATGACGGCAAGACCGTCGAGTATCGCAGCGTGGCCGAGATCGACCGGGCGATCGAG
>NZ_JBISDG010000100.1:0-848 GCF_044472985.1 Roseovarius salis
CTAGGTTGCGTCTTCATTTAGGGGATTCCCAAATCGGATGAGGTTTGATTCAAGATCGAAAACGGAGGCGATCTTGAGCAGACGAACCCTGACCGATGCGCAATGGGCGCAGATTGCGCCGCTTCTTCCCGGCAAGCGCGGGGACCGGGGCCGCACGGCGACGGACAACCGGCTGTTTGTCGATGCGATCCTGTGGCTGGCGCGCACGGCGTCGCCTTGGCGTGATTTGCCGCCCGAGCTTGGAAACTGGCGCACCGCGCATTGCCGGTTCCGACGCTGGACGCATGCAGGGGTTTGGGAGAGTCTTTTCAAAGCCTTAAGCGCAGAACCGGACTTCGAATATGTCCTCGTTGACGCCACGATCTGCAAGGCACATGCCGATGCAAGCGGCGCCAAAGGGGGGCTGAGGCTCACGCGATCGGCCGCTCCAAGGGCGGCCTGACCACCAAGATCCACGCCAGCGTCGATGCGCTCGGCCTGCCAATCCGCTTCACGGTAACACCCGGCCAATGGGGCGATTGCCCGCAAGCGCGCGGCCTGATCGAAGGGCTGACCGGCGTCGGGTATGTCATCATGGACGCGGCCTATGATGCCGATCACCTGCGCGCGTTCATCGCCGATGAACTCGGCGCAACGGCCCAGATCAAACAAAACCCCACGCGCAGCAGACGCTATCCAATCGACTGGATCCTCTACAAGGAGCGCCATTTGGTCGAATGTTTCTTCAATCGTATCAAACGCTTCCGACGGATCGCCATGCGTTGCGAGAAAACACTCTCCTCCTTCGGCGCCTTCGTATCCCTCGCCTGTGCAATGGTTTGGCTGGCCTAAATGAAGACGCGACCTAG
>NZ_JBISDG010000101.1:0-822 GCF_044472985.1 Roseovarius salis
CGCCAGAGACCGAGCTGCGTCAGCGGCTGCACGATCTGGCCAATGAACGTCGCAGGTTCGGCTATCGGCGCCTGTTCGTGCTCTTGCGCCGCGAGGGTGAGCCTTCGGGCATCAATCGCATCTACCGGCTCTACCGCGAGGAAGGGCTGGCGGTGCGCAAGAGACGAGCCAGGCGCAAGGCCATAGGCACGCGTGCCCCGATCCTGGTCGAGGCGCGGCCCAATGCCCGCTGGTCGCTGGATTTCGTCCACGACCAGCTCGCCTGTGGGCGACGGTTTCGCATCCTGAACGTGGTCGATGATGTGACCCGGGAGTGCCTCGCGGCAATCCCGGATACCTCGATCTCTGGGCGGCGCGTTGCCCGAGAGCTGGCTCAGGTGATCGAGCGACGGGGAAAGCCTGGCATGATTGTCAGTGACAATGGGACCGAACTGACCAGTAACGCGATCTTAACCTTTGCCGCCGAGCGCGACATCGAGTGGCACTACATCGCTCCCGGCAAGCCCATGCAGAACGGCTTCGTGGAGAGCTTCAACGGCCGGATGCGCGATGAGCTTCTGAACGAGACGATGTTTCGTAACATGACCCACGCCAGAACGGTGATCCGCTCATGGGCCACCGACTACAACGAGGAGAGACCCCATTCTGCCCTCGGCTACCAGACGCCCAAGGCGTTCGCCGAGGAGCTGCTCACCGCAACCAACAGCCGCGCTGCGCCACCTCAAAGCTCCGCGCATCTCTCGGTTGCTCCACCTGCGCTTGTCGGCGTATGAACCCAAAGGACTCCGGTTCCGGCTGGATGAAAGTTCAGTGGCAGGTCAA
>NZ_JBISDG010000102.1:0-792 GCF_044472985.1 Roseovarius salis
TCGGTTGTCACCCAGTTGGACGCACTCCAACGACAGATCGATCACCTGGAGGCGGAAATCCTCGACTGGCACCGTGCCGATGAGACGAGCCGTCGTCTCGCAACGATATCCGGTATCGGTCCGATAACCGCCTCCGCCATCGCCGCGGCCGTTCCCGATCCGGGTCAGTTCCGATCAGGACGACAGTTTGCAGCCTGGCTCGGTCTGACGCCGCGACCCAACAGCTCTGGCGGCAAAGATCGTTTGGGTGGCATCAGCAAGCAAGGCGACGGCTACCTCAGAAGATTGCTCGTCGTCGGTGCGACCGCCGTTGTGCGGATGGTGCGCAAGAACCCAAGTAAGCAGCCCTGGCTGGCTGCATTGCTTGAACGAAAGACGGTTCGTGTCGCAACTGTCGGTTTGGCCGACAAGACCGCCCGGGTCGCGTGGGCCGTCATGACACGAAAGGAAGTCTACGCCGCATAGACCTCATTCCGGACCGCCAGGAAGTGGCAACAGGATGGTGAAAGAGGGCTGAGTGGTGATGACAAACCGGTCAGACCGGGGATCGGCCAAACCCAGGGGAGTAGAGCGCTTCGAGCGCGTTGACCTGATCAGGAACCCGATCCGCGGACTTCATCAGGGCCAGCAGCCATGTCGAGCTGCGCGAACAGGCCGGACACACGGATGCACCCGACCGGTGCGCATTGCCGCCAGAAACCTCTTGCACCGCAGCGGCCGTCCACACATGGCTTAACGGCCAAATCATCGCACACTACGCCGGTGCAGGGGCCCTCCACAGCATCAGGTCAC
>NZ_JBISDG010000103.1:0-569 GCF_044472985.1 Roseovarius salis
CGGCCGTTGGCCTCGCCGGCCATGATCTGCGAGCCGGAGCCCGAGAACGGCTCGTAGCAGAGGCCGCCGCGCGCCACGTGCTGGCGCATCGGGATGCCGAACGCGTCGAGCGGCTTTGGCGTCGGATGGTCGGGGCGCTCGTCCTTGGCGAAGCTGGGCATCTCCCAGGTCGACGGCAGCGTCTGTTCGGCGACCTTCGGCGGCCGGTTGGGGCGGCGCCAGCCCATGAAGCAGGGCTCGTGCTTCCAGAGGTAGTGTGAGCGGGTGAGAACACCGCGGTCCTTCACCCAGATGATTTGCTGGTGCACGAAGGCTCCCGCCTTCTCCCAGCAGGCCTCGAGCATCGCCTGGCGGCGGGAGGCGTGCCAGCAGTACCAGGCGGCATCGTCGGTGATCGCCTCAGCAACGGCTGCTGCGATGAAGCCATCGTAGAGTTCCGCGCCCTGCGAACTGTCGTCCCAGGTTGTGCCATAGGACGCCGACCAGTCCTTGTTCCGCGTCGGGTGGTTCGAGCCGTCGTAGTCGACGAGGTATGGCGGGTCGGTGGCGAACAGGATCGCCCGCTCGCC
>NZ_JBISDG010000104.1:0-547 GCF_044472985.1 Roseovarius salis
GGCCGGTCACGAGATCGCCGCCCGGTCGGTCACGCGCCGCCAGTCGGTGCCATCCGAAAAGGCCAGCACCGCGCCCCCGGCCTCGTCCGACACGAAGATGATGGCGCCCTCGCCGGCCGACGATGCCGACGGTGCTGTGGCCACCGTGTAGCTCTTGACCCTGGCCGGCCCGTCGACATCCAGTGCCGCCGATGGCTCCTTGCCGACACCCACCTTGCCGTCAGGCTTGACGATGATGCGCGCCGAGGCCCCGCCCGGCGTTTCGCCCGTGTAGAACTTCAGGTCGCGCGCCTCGTAATCGGCGAAGCCGAGCCCCTGGTCCGTGACGAACCAGACGCCGCCCCTGGCAAGACCGCTGCCCTGGTCGTTGCCGCGCTGCAGGCTCGTGCGCACCTGCGCCGAACCCGACGTGCTCGGATTGACGAAGCGCGCATGGTTTATCGTCGGCGACCCTTGTGAATGCGTGGTCTCGAACGGCGCCTCCCCCGAAGCCGCGCCGACGCCGACAAATCCGTTGCCCCGATCCACGACCACCGCCTCGTGCCAG
>NZ_JBISDG010000105.1:0-487 GCF_044472985.1 Roseovarius salis
CTTGTCGCCGCGTTTGGTGATGCGGCCCCGGGTGTCGGTCTCGTTGGACTGGCTGACCCGCGGGACGATGCCGAAATAGGCCGCCAGCTTGTCGGCGCTTTCGAAGTCGTCCACATTGCCGATCCCCGCCAGCAGGATCGCTGCCGAGCGCGGCCCGATGCCCTTGATGCTGGTCAGCCCCTCGAAGCCATCCAGCTCGGCTCCGGCCGCCTCGATGGCGCGGTCGAGCCGGGCGATCGTCTCCGTCAGGCTCAGCGCCTGGTCGCGCAGCGCCCCGAGCTCGACCTGCTCCAGCGGCGTGAACCGGTCGAGATCGAGTTCGCGGAGCCGCTTGCGGCTGGTCAGGCCTTCCTTCCTGAGCTTCCGGCCGTGGCGCGCGAAGAGCGCGTGGAGCTTGTTGAGCAGCATGGTCCGCTGCTTGACCAGCACGTCGCGGCTGTGGACCAGCGACCCGAGCTCGGCCTCGGCGGTCGATCTCAGCCGTGTC
>NZ_JBISDG010000106.1:0-426 GCF_044472985.1 Roseovarius salis
ATAGCGTGAAATCAGGTATTCGCGATCTTCCGTCATCCGAACTAGATGATTGAGGGTCAACTTTCGAAGTACCAGTCCCCGTGTGACTGCGGTGTTCGCGCGATCAGCGAGGTTGTGAAAATGAGCACGCACCTTTTCGGGGGAATCACCTGAAGAGAGCAAGAACGCATTGAGGTAGAGTTCAATTGCGTGGATTGCACAGAGTCGCGCCGGCGCGCGCGATATCGGCTGTCGCGGTCGTCCCTTGAGAATTAAGCCCTCTGCAGCCGAGTGATACTCGGCTGCCAATGCGAAAATCTCTAGTGGGCTGGCGTTGGTGCCCGGGTAGGTGCTGGCAATCTCGTCCTTCATCCAGCCTTCATGGCTTGCGAAATCGACAAAAATTTGACCGACATAGGAAGTCACTGGTGTTTCCGCCGCCCCATG
>NZ_JBISDG010000107.1:0-396 GCF_044472985.1 Roseovarius salis
GTATTTTCGGCAAGATGAAGCCGCCGCGCCCGCCACGCCCGGCGCAGGCCCCGCCCCGCCAGCCACAGCCCCACCAGCGCGATGGCGGCGTAGCTCGCCGGGGCCATGATGTCATCGGCCAGCCCGGTCAGCGCCCCGCGCGACAGCTCGAACAGGCGCACCCCGGCATAGACCAGCACCACCGCCGCCGCCGCCTGCGCGAGACTGGCCGCCAGCGCCAGCACCGAGAGCCGCAGGACCGGCACCTGCCGCCCGACGCCGTAGCCGCCGATGAGCAGCTTGCCGTGCCCCGGCCCCGCGGCGTGGAAGAAACCGTAGGCGAAGCACGTGGCCAGCAGCACCGCCAGCGCGCCGGGGTCACCCGCGCGCAGCGCCTGCAGCCCCGAGGCCATCGCC
>NZ_JBISDG010000108.1:0-391 GCF_044472985.1 Roseovarius salis
CCTCGCGCCCCGGCCATCCAGATGGACGGGCGCGGATCGACGTGGTCGCCACGCTGCGTGCCGCCGTGCCGTGGCAGCGGCTGCGCCGCGCGCGGCGTGACACCGGCCAGCGCGTCATCATTCATCCCGGCGACATCCGCCTGCGCCGTTACGAGGACCGCTCGGACCGTTTGCTGATCTTCACGGTCGATGCCTCCGGCTCGGCCGCGATGGCGCGGCTGGCCGAGGCCAAGGGCGCTGTCGAGATGCTGCTGGTGCAGGCCTATGCCCGACGCGATCACGTGGCCGTGGTCGCCTTTCGCGGAAAGGGTGCCGAGATTCTGCTGCCGCCCACGCGCTCGCTGGTGCAGGCCAAGCGGCGGCTGGCCGGGATGCCGGGCGGGGGCGGCAC
>NZ_JBISDG010000109.1:0-379 GCF_044472985.1 Roseovarius salis
GCGGCGACCGCCCCGCGCGGGGCCAGCCAGCTGCCGCCCACGCACATCACGTTGTCCAGCCGCAGGTAGTCGGCAGCATTGGCGGGCGATATGCCGCCCGTCGGGCAGAACGCCATGCCCGGCAAGGGCCCGCCGAACGCCTTGAGCGCCGCCGCCCCGCCGGCCGCCTCCGCGGGGAAGAACTTGAGCATGTCATAGCCGCGCTCGGCCAGGCGCATCACCTCGCTCGCCGTGGCCGCCCCGGGCAGCAGCGGCAAGCCCTCGGCCTCGCTCGCGTTCAGCAGCGCGTCCGTCGCGCCGGGCGAGACACCGAACATTGCACCGGCAGCGCGGGCGGCGCGCACGTCCTCGGCCGTGATCAGCGTGCCCGCGCCCACGG
>NZ_JBISDG010000110.1:0-343 GCF_044472985.1 Roseovarius salis
GACAGTTTCCGATGCGAAGCGGCTCAAGGCGCTTGAAGACGAGAACGCCCGGCTGAAGAAGCTGCTGGCTGAGCAGATGCTTGATGCGGCGGCGATGAAGGAGCTGCTTTCAAAAAAATGGTAAGGCCCGCCGTGAAGCGCGCGGCCGTTGCGCATCTGCGGGCCCGGATGGGCCTGTCGGAACGGCGGGCCTGCCAGATTGTCGGGGCGGATCGGAAGATGATCCGCTACCGGTCGATCAGACCGCCAGAGACCGAGCTGCGTCAGCGGCTGCACGATCTGGCCAATGAACGTCGCAGGTTCGGCTATCGGCGCCTGTTCGTGCTCTTGCGCCGCGAGGGTG
>NZ_JBISDG010000111.1:0-318 GCF_044472985.1 Roseovarius salis
GGCGAGCGGACGGCACCATTGACCGATCCGGTCATCCACCGTGACGGGCAGCGCCGCCTGCATCCGGGTGCGCGCCATCAGCGGCGCCGCGCCGAAGCGGCCCCTCAGCGTGGCCAGCGCGGCCTCCAGCCGGGTGATGCGCCCCTCGAAATCCGCCAGCACGTCGCGCAGCGCCAGCATGAGCGCGGTATCCATCACGTCCTGCGAGGTCAGCCCCCCGTGCACCGCCGGCGCCAGCTCGTCCGGCACTGCCTCGCGCAGCTGGCGCGACAGCGAGGGCACCGGCATGCCATCGGCCGCGGCCTCGCGCGCCAGCCG
>NZ_JBISDG010000112.1:0-315 GCF_044472985.1 Roseovarius salis
CCACCGGACGGGCCGACGGCACCGCCGGCCGCGCCCAGCCGGTCGAGCAGCGATGGTGGCAGCAGGGCGCGCACCGCCTCGACGAGGATCTCGTCGGGCATGGCGGTGTCGTCCTCCGTCCGGCCGTCCGCGTCGGTCTCGTCGGCGTCCGGCGGAGGCTCGGGGGGCGCGTCGTCCCCGGCCTGCTCTTCTTCTTCGGGCACATGCGTGGCGCGGGCGGGATAGACCAGCTCCGCCGCCTCGCGCAGGTCGTCGTCCGCCAGGGTCTCGCGCGCGTCGAGTGCCGCGATGGCCCGCGCCGCGCGCAGCGCCAGC
>NZ_JBISDG010000113.1:0-313 GCF_044472985.1 Roseovarius salis
GGTGCTGGCAATCTCGTCCTTCATCCAGCCTTCATGGCTTGCGAAATCGACAAAAATTTGACCGACATAGGAAGTCACTGGTGTTTCCGCCGCCCCATGGGCGCGGCAGGTCGGCTTCGCGCAGGTGGCACCCGTGAAGGGGCTTGATGGGTTCAACCGCGCGAGCCCGGTGACCGGGCCGACCTATGTGGACGCAACGGTGGGCGGTAAGCGCCTGCGCCGCGGTGCGCGGCTGTGGTCCGTGGCCACGGCGACCTTCAAGGCCGAGACCTACCGGTTCCTGCGGCAGGATCGGCCGACCGCGGAAGAGGTC
>NZ_JBISDG010000114.1:0-287 GCF_044472985.1 Roseovarius salis
TTCTGTGCAGGTATTAGTGCACAAAGTGGTAAGGTTTTAAACCTTGATGGAATTTCTACTTATATGACTGTCCCCGATCATAACGATTTGGACTTTGGCGCAGGCCAAAACAAGACTATTACTTGTTGGATTAAAACAACTACTAATACGGGTACTCCAAGAATTTTTGCCAAAAGAACCGGAGCTTCCGGAAACGGATATGAATTTTGGACTGGAAATGGTACTAATGCCGGAAAATTTGCCATGAATATGAGTGGCACCGGAACTCCAAATAACATTAGTACGGC
>NZ_JBISDG010000115.1:0-286 GCF_044472985.1 Roseovarius salis
GGCACGTGTCGAGGCACTTCAGTTCGAGGTGGTGTCGTTCGATGCGGAAGATGCCCAGCATGCCGGCGCGATTCGTGCGCACCTCACTGCGGCCGGCGCCCCGATCGGTCCGTACGATGCGTTGATCGCAGGGCAGGCGCGCGCGGCGTCTGGTGCTTGTCACGCATAACGTGCGCGAGTTTGCGCGAGTCCCGGGGCTAGGTCGAGGATTGGCTCGCCAAGGCGCGTGAAAACTGATCGCGTCTATTCTGCGCTCCGTCTGCACTCATACCCTTCCATCGGCATC
>NZ_JBISDG010000116.1:0-281 GCF_044472985.1 Roseovarius salis
CCTGAGTCCCCCGGCCGCCTCGATGACGTCCTTGTTCGCATTCCACCATAGAGCGTGAAGCCGCGTTATTCACGTTCCAGGCATAACGGGAGCGTTGTCTGCGCTTCTGAGAGTGAGGCTCCTTTTGGCCGTAGCCGAAGCACTGCACTTCACACGCGTAGCAAAGACACTGTATCAGGGCGGTGTGCCACCTGGACGGTTGCGTGCGCTCAGCCGATCACCGTCTATACACCAGCGTATTGATACACCGTCGCGCTCCAATATTGGCTGCCATTGTGCTG
>NZ_JBISDG010000117.1:0-280 GCF_044472985.1 Roseovarius salis
AGTCTTTGCGTTTTGTCGCCAGAATCATTTTATTTTTACTGGTATGTTCCAGCGCCACAAATTCAAAAACTTTGGTTTCATAACCATAAGCTTTGAGCAGTAAAGCACGAATGGTATCGGTCAACATTTCTGCCTGCTGTCCGGCATGAATACCAAACTGTAACATCGGGCTGAGGACTTTTGGCGCCTGCAACTGCGGACGCAATTCCTTATGACAACACGGTGCACACATGATCATCTGTGCATTCAGGCGAATCCCGCTATGAATCGCAAAATCTGT
>NZ_JBISDG010000118.1:0-279 GCF_044472985.1 Roseovarius salis
TGATCTTCTGCTTTTCCGACGGCACGCCCACCTCGACTTGCGAGAAGGCGACCTGTTCCAGCACCTTGCCGTCATCGCCGATGGTCTGCGCGCGCATCAGCAAGCCGCTGTTGCGGTCGGCCCAGATGCGATAGGCATAGCGAAAGCCATCTTTCGGATCGAGCTGGAAGACTTCGCAATCCATGCCGGCAACGCGCTCGGACGGCAGATGACGCATGTCGTACTGGTCGAGCACATCACCATTGGTTGTGGCGAGCAGCGCCGGGAAGCTGTCCTTGT
>NZ_JBISDG010000119.1:0-279 GCF_044472985.1 Roseovarius salis
GACCCTGGTCGTATTGCCAGGTTTGCGTTTCGCCGTTCTTGGCATTGACCAGTGTGACTTTGACGCCCGGCAGCAGCACAGCCTTGGAGCGCAGCAGGCGTTGCAGTACGGCTTGCGGGATGACGGAAGAGTCGAAGTATTTGGCATCCGGCCAGGCGGTGACGCGCGTACCGCTGCGTTTTTCATCGCGCGCGATAGGGCGGGATTTCAGTGGTTCGACCACGTCGCCACCGGCAAATACCAGGTTGTGCACGCCGTTTTCGCGCCATACGGTAATTT
>NZ_JBISDG010000120.1:0-279 GCF_044472985.1 Roseovarius salis
GCTTTATTTCGTCTTCGAAAAAGCGTTCCAGGTGCCGCTGCATAAGGGCCCGATCGAAGAAATGCTCGGCATTTACTAAGCACCCGGAGCTTGATCATGGAAAATTTTGAACTGCTTATGGGTGGCTTTGCGACGGCACTTACGCCGATGCACATCACCCTGATGATCGTCGGCGTCCTTCTCGGGCTGATCGTCGGCGTCCTACCCGGCCTTGGCGCGCCGAATGGCGTGTCGTTGCTCATTCCGCTGACCTTTACGATGGACCCGGTCTCGGCGATC
>NZ_JBISDG010000121.1:0-277 GCF_044472985.1 Roseovarius salis
ATCAGCCCGGAATCTTGCCCCGCAACCACGCGCGTCACACTCACGTCACCGGTTGACTTGTTGACCGCCACGTCCGCGATCCAGGCCGACCACGCCGCACCATAGCCGGGGAATTTGCTGTGGACGTAAAGCGCGTAAGCGAAGCCGCGTCCGCGGACAACATCGCCTTCGGCTTCCGGTTCTTGCCAGACCGGGCGGGGAGTCCACCCGGCGCGCTCAGCGACAGCGTTGACAAGATCGACGGCGCGGGGGTCCTTCAGATAGCGCAATCGATATT
>NZ_JBISDG010000122.1:0-276 GCF_044472985.1 Roseovarius salis
TCCAGCTCGACCGCATGGAGCTTGCCGTCGTCGCGCTCAACGCCGCGCACTTCGATCCAGTTGTCGCCGGCCATGACGTTGGCGCCCATGCGGTTGAGCGCGTCGGCAAAGCGGACATCGCCCTGAATGCTGGACATGCCAACACCCTCTACGCGCACCGGCCCACCGCCCAGCGCGCCGGCCGCCAGGAAGTACGACGCGGACGAGGCATCACCTTCCACGAAGATCTCGCCCGGCGCTTTGTAGGCCACACCCGTCGGCACGGTGAACGACGCC
>NZ_JBISDG010000123.1:0-273 GCF_044472985.1 Roseovarius salis
GCACCGTGCTGGCGCAGGCGCAAGTTCAGTCGTTCTGGAGCACGCGGATGTCGACTTCGCGCGTGTAACGCTCGGTGGAGAAATCGCAGTACGTGAGGGAGATCGGTACATCGGCCAGGCTGTAGCCGATGCGGCGCACACGCACCAGCGGCACGCCAGCTGCCACGTCGAGCTGGCTGGCCTGGTGGGCATCCGCCACGCACGCCAGCGGCGCCTCGCGCGAGCGCGCGATGGTCAGGTTGGCGCGCTGGAAAACCTGCACGAACAGGCGAT
>NZ_JBISDG010000124.1:0-272 GCF_044472985.1 Roseovarius salis
GACAAATTCACTTTCGTTAAAGGTTTGTTCCAGCTGTTTCGAATTCATAAAATTGTAATAAGTAACATTTCCAGCCTGCCACTTTTCTTGAGATTTATCTACAATCCCTTGAACAAAAACCACTTTGCCTGGATATTTTGCTGCTTCTTTCTGTAGTTTTTCATCTAAGAAAGTACGCTGCGGTTCTGGTCCAGACAATATAATCATCAAATCATATATTTTTGGAGTGTCTTTTTTTCGCATTCGGCTTAGCGGACCAATATATCTTAAAT
>NZ_JBISDG010000125.1:0-270 GCF_044472985.1 Roseovarius salis
GGATTGCAGAACAAAGTGGGCAAAAACACAAAACTGCTTTATGCCAAAGGCTGTGAAGTAGACGGAGATAACAAAGACGGTTTTGCAGAAGCAGTGGCAACGGCTCAACAGGCAGATGTGGTGATTTTGAGTATTGGTGAAAGACGTGACATGAGCGGTGAAGCAAAAAGCCGAAGCGATCTTCATTTGCCGGGTGTTCAGGAAGATTTGGTAAAAGCGATTCAGGCAACAGGAAAACCGGTAATCGTTCTGGTAAACGCCGGAAGACCT
>NZ_JBISDG010000126.1:0-269 GCF_044472985.1 Roseovarius salis
TGTGCTTTGCGGCCAGCTGCCCGGCCGCAAAGCGCTGCAGCGCGCCGGCCGTTGCCGCATCGATGCCGATCTCGCGCGCCACCGGATCGTCGGCGCCAAGCGTGCGCGGATCGCGCCCGGTCACCTTGCCGAAGATGGTCAGCGCTTCCAGGTAGTAGCCGTGCGCGCTGCCGTGGTAGGCGTCCGGCGCCCACAGATTGACCTGGCCGGCCTGGATGCCGTCATACGGATTGGCGTCGGCCAGGCCGCCGGCGATGGCGCGGTTCCAG
>NZ_JBISDG010000127.1:0-268 GCF_044472985.1 Roseovarius salis
TGGAACAGTCGCAGTGGTGGCCTCGCGAGCGGCTGGAAACGCTGCGGGTCGAGCGCCTGCGCGCGCTGCTCGGCCATGCCGCCACGCATGTTCCGTATTACCGCGACCTGTTCCGAAGCCTGGATTTCGATCCCCGGTCGGTGCGTGCGGTGACCGACCTGCAGCGCCTGCCCTTTCTCGACAAGCCGCTGATCCGCGCGAACACCGACGCCCTGAAGGCCGACGATGCACGCGGTCTGGCGCGTTTCAACACCGGCGGTTCGAGCGG
>NZ_JBISDG010000128.1:0-266 GCF_044472985.1 Roseovarius salis
GCGATGCCCTGGGCGAGCGACTATCCAGTGAGCGCGTGCTGCTGGTCGGCAACATCGACATGCTGGCGCGCGTGCTGGGCCTGCCGCCGCATGAGCGCGCGCTGCTGTTGTTCGCGTCGCTGGTGAAGTACAAGCGCGATCTGCGTGCCGTGATGGTCGATTGCAAGGTCGCTCACAGCCAGGAGGCCTTCCAACTGCTGGCGGGGCTGGCAGGCGCGAGCACCGCCGAGGTGGCCGCCTCCCTGCGCCCCGGTTCGCGGTTGGTT
>NZ_JBISDG010000129.1:0-265 GCF_044472985.1 Roseovarius salis
CTCGGCCATCGGCAGGACCAGCATGGCGGGGCGCGCGGCCAGCCCCTCGTCCATCACCAGCCGCCCAGCGGCCAGCGTGGCGGCGATGTCGGGGCCGCCGAACAGCTGCGTGTCGGAGATATCGGGGTGGATGCGCTGCTGCGGCCCGGGCAAGCGGGCGATGCCCTGCTCGAACACCTGCCGGGCCGGTCCGGCGCGCGCGCGCAGCGTCAGGCCCTTCAGGCCGGCCGGATCCACCGCGAGGAGCGCCAGCGCGCGCAGCGCG
>NZ_JBISDG010000130.1:0-265 GCF_044472985.1 Roseovarius salis
TTTGCATCTGCTAAGGGCACGGAAGGTTTCATTCTTGCTTGTAATGGTAGGCAAAGCATAAAGAGAAAAAAATGAAACCCGAAGATTACGACGACACGTCTTATGACTGTGTCTTCTGTCTACCAATCCTTCGACTCCAGTATTATGCGAGTCCTTGTGATGGTTTCATTGTTAAACTGTAGACGTGGTGAGGGATAAATGGCGGGGCTATTCAAGTTGCCGCGTCTATGTCAATTGCGACCTTTCTTACCTTGATTTCAGGCAC
>NZ_JBISDG010000131.1:0-265 GCF_044472985.1 Roseovarius salis
CACTACGACACCTTTGCCGCCTGCAAACACATCAAGGTGCCGCTGGGGGATGTGTTCGGCAACCCGATGCTGGCCGCCGGCATGTGGTACTACCAGATGCTGGAAAAGCTGCGTTAAGAACGCTGCGGCGCTGACGCATAAGCGCAGTCCGCTGATCAGCTGCCGGGGGCACACGTCACCGGCAGCATTGAACTTTTAATAATAATAATTATCATGTGCGCCTGACTAGCCATCCGGCTGACCGGAGCTCACTGTGCCCGCCTCT
>NZ_JBISDG010000132.1:0-264 GCF_044472985.1 Roseovarius salis
GCCTCGCGCACGAACTCAACCAACCGTTGACCGCCATCATCACGCACACCCGCGCCGCAGAACGCATGCTCGACATGCCGGCCGAGCGCGACAGCGTGCGCCGGGCGCTGCAAACCGGTGTCGCACAGGCCAAGCGGGCGGCTGCCATTCTTGATCGGCTGCGCACGGGCGTTGCCTCCACGCAGGCGGGAAAACGCAGCGCCATCGACACCGATGCCTTGATGGGCACGCTGCTGTTCCTGTTTCGCGATGAAATGGCGCGCG
>NZ_JBISDG010000133.1:0-262 GCF_044472985.1 Roseovarius salis
GAGGCGAGCCCCTTCGTGCGCAATGCGGGGAAGGCTTTCCAGGGATTTACGCGGGAAAATTTTGCCTGGCGCTGCAACAGCGACCTGGCGCAGATGGCCCTGATCCGCGCGGGCGCCGGCATCGGCGTGTGCCAGTCTGGTCTGGCGGCGCGCGATCCGGCCCTGCGGCGCGTGCTGCCGCAGGCCTTTTCGCTGCCGATGGAGACGTGGGTCACCATGCATGAGGATTTGCGCGGCAGCCTGCGCTGCCGCGCCACCTTCG
>NZ_JBISDG010000134.1:0-261 GCF_044472985.1 Roseovarius salis
TCGTAGTCCGGCGTGAAGATGCGGAAGCGCGCCGTGGCGCCCTCTGTGTCATCGGGAAAGATGAAGGTGATCTCGGACAGGTTGAACTGGCGTCCGATGGCCTGCATGGTGGCGTCGTCCAGGCCGCGCCCGTCTTCAAAGACGGCGAGCTGGTTGCCGCCAAAGGTGGATTCAGCAAAGACGTTGAGCAGGCGGAAGGCGTAGCGCGACATGGTGGCGTCCGGTGTGTGGGAATGAAAAAACGGTGTGGCGATGCGTCAT
>NZ_JBISDG010000135.1:0-261 GCF_044472985.1 Roseovarius salis
TGATATCTTTTAATATTTCCAACGAAATTAAGAATCAAAATGAGCATAATCAGCTCGAACCACCAGCAGTTGTAGATCAAGGCTTTCGCCACCGGCGTACCATAATCATTTTCTACAAAAGTGGCCATAGCCATAGAAAATGCATAAAGAAGTAACAGGGTACCCATCGTGCGGGTAGAGAAGAGAATTCGGGTCAGCTTTGCTATCATTTTCAGGAATCCTGCCGGCTACTTGCCGGCAAAGCCGCATAATAGATATTTT
>NZ_JBISDG010000136.1:0-260 GCF_044472985.1 Roseovarius salis
TTGAAGGCGCCGCAGGGGGAGCGCCCATGCTGCGCAGCACATGTTCTTGGGCTCGCGACAGCGCGCGCTGTTGGATCCACGTCCCCAGCTCGCTATGCTCGCCGCAGGCCCCGGCAGCTTTGCTCGCTTGGCGCGCCAAATGCGTCAAAGGCAAGCGCTCAGCCAACCAATGGACGCAAGCCCCCGCTCCGCTTTGCGCCGCGTAAACCAACGCCCCGGCGCCCTCTTCGTCGGTCTCGGTCAGGCCAGACGTCGGCGCC
>NZ_JBISDG010000137.1:0-259 GCF_044472985.1 Roseovarius salis
CCTCGGTATTTGACAACGAATTTTTATTATGTTGTTATAGCAACACAATAAAACCGTTGCTAAATAAAACAACATGACAGACTTAGTCGTAAAATCAAATAAACTTGTTCAGGCCTTACAGACTCTAACCTTAAGTGAAACTCGTCTTTTACAGCTCGCTATTGTAGATGCTCGGGAAACAGGACAAGGGTTATCCACTGATGAACCATTAGAACTAAGTGCCATTAGATATGCGAAAGCCTTTAATGTTTCGCCAGAT
>NZ_JBISDG010000138.1:0-259 GCF_044472985.1 Roseovarius salis
TGGGTTTGCAGAAGTTTTAATGGTTTCAATGATCGCATCAATATTTGCTAATGCTACCGTCAAACCTTCTAAAATATGGCCGCGCTCACGTGCTTTGCGCAACTCAAACATAGTACGACGCGTCACTACTTCTTGGCGGTGACGAATAAATGCCGCAACAATGTCTTTCAAGTTCATTAACTTTGGCTGGCCGTTGTCTAAGCACACCATGTTAATGCTGAAAGAGTTTTCCAACTGCGTGTTTTGGAATAAGTTATTT
>NZ_JBISDG010000139.1:0-259 GCF_044472985.1 Roseovarius salis
GTACGCGACGGCCGTATCGCCGTGCACGGCCATGGCTTGCCGCGCGGCGCACGTGAAATCGATGCCACCGGTCTGCTCGCGTTGCCCGGCGGTGTCGACGGCCATTGCCACCTCGACCAGCCCATGCCCGACGGCATGCGCATGGCCGATGACTTCTTCACCGGCACGCGCGCCGCCGTGTGCGGCGGTACCACTACGGTCATCCCGTTTGCCGCGCAGGAGAAGGGACATTCGCTCAAGGCGGCGGTGGACGACTACC
>NZ_JBISDG010000140.1:0-258 GCF_044472985.1 Roseovarius salis
TGGCATGTCGATCATGCGGCCGCCGCGCAGCGCATCCGGTGGGGCCGTCAGCAGATGAAGTCCATCCAGGGGCCTGAGCGCTTTGTCATCATCGACCAGGCGGTGGCCGAGATCGAAGCGCTGATCAAGAAGGTGCCCGATACGAAGGAGAACGCCGAGTTCCGCCAGGAGATCGTCGCCGACGAGGTGGTAGCGCTGGCGTCCCGCGGGCGCATGAAGGATGCCGTCAAGCGCTACGAAGAGATGTCGCAGGCAGGC
>NZ_JBISDG010000141.1:0-257 GCF_044472985.1 Roseovarius salis
GGGCCCAGCACGTTGACATAGGTGTCGGCCGCCTTCTCCAGGCAGCACAAGCCGCAGGCCAGCATGAACATCGAGCCGACGAACGCGGGGAAGCTGGCGGCGTTCGCCGAGGGAATGAACAGGAACGCCCCCACGGCGGTCAGCATCAGCCCGAAGACGATGCCGAACTTGTAGCCCCGCTTCTGCAGCAGCCAGCCCGCCGGCAGGCTGCAGACCAGATAGGCGCCGAAATAGGCCATCTGCAGCCAGGTCGACTG
>NZ_JBISDG010000142.1:0-257 GCF_044472985.1 Roseovarius salis
GTATTGAGCCAGTTCCGCCTCGTTCATGTGTGCCGTTTCCAGCACCACGCCAAACTTGTCGGCCGACGACCACACGACCGCATTCTTTCCATTTCCCGGCACCGGCACTCCCTGAGACTGTAGATTTCGTCGCCAAGTATAAAGTGTCTGTTCCGAGATGCCGCTCTCCTTCGCCAGGGCCGATACCGGCCTGTTCTCCGGTGGCATCATTTGCCGAAGAATGGCTTCCTTGCGTTCTGCTGGGTACTGATTCACTG
>NZ_JBISDG010000143.1:0-255 GCF_044472985.1 Roseovarius salis
TCATTGCCAGCCGCTTGCTCGCATTCAGCCTGTTCGGGTTGCTCAGTTATGTGGAGCCGGTCCTGCTGCTGGGGGTGGCGTTGCTGCTGGGTGAAGGTATCAAGACGGGCGAATGGCTGACCTACATCCCGATCTGGCTGGCGGTGATGGTGCTGGTGTACGAAGGCTTCAAGCACCTGGTGCGCCAACGCAGGGCATAAGCGCGAGAGCGTGGGGGGCATCCATGCCCTCCTGCTCAGGGCTGCGCCGCCATTC
>NZ_JBISDG010000144.1:0-254 GCF_044472985.1 Roseovarius salis
GGTCGGCCTCGCCTTCCCGGAAGGCGAGTATCTGAAGGGCCTGCTGCTGCGCGTGAGCTGAGCTGCGGGCCGACCGTCGCCGGGCAGTGATCCGGTCGACGGTTTTTCATCAAAACATTGGTATCCTCTTCGCCTTTCCAAACCTTGGAGTTCATGCGGATGGCCACCAAGAACGCCAGCAAGGCCGACAAGCCGCTGACCGAAGCCGACGTCCTCAAGATGCCGGAAAAGGACTACATGAACGAAGCGCAGCT
>NZ_JBISDG010000145.1:0-253 GCF_044472985.1 Roseovarius salis
GTAGTACCGGCCTTGCCGTTGAGAGGCAGCGCTTGATTTTAGCTCCGAGGGTCGACTTGTCACGCCTTTCGCGGCATCGATGAGAGTCTGTTTGTCGCCATTCCACGGCAAGAGCGGTGCGGGCGGTAATGGAAGCACCTTGTCAAGGTTGGGGAAGCGCAGCAGTGGATTAAGCTCGAGAGCGTTGTAAAGTACAGCATAGCGCTCGGATCGGGCTTGATCGAGATGTGGAACGAGCATGTCGGACAAGTCC